>CALGTP010000240.1 GCA_937902105.1 uncultured Actinomycetes bacterium | reverse complement strand
GCAAAGTTCTTTGGCTACGAGCTCTCGCAGGCAGGCTACAAGATCGACACAGCCATGTTGAGTATCAAAATGTAGGTACCCAACAAATGACGATTCTTAGAAATAGGCATTTAGTTAGTACTACTTTGAAGTACCAAAAGTACAGTTTTCATAGCCATATAATTTGCGTATGATTACCGTTTATGCGCGACACAAGTGCGATGATGTTGTGAGAGAATTCCTTCAGCCTCTGACTGAGAAGGAACACGAAGAATTACAATATGCATTAGATTCATTATTTAATTCTTAAACACGTAGTAGATCAATATCGACATGGTCGAACCAAAGGATTAGTCTTAATATAAAAGATAATATTCAACATAAGAATTAATAATCCTCTTAAAAAGTTCATAGAACTATAAGAGTAAATAGTAAAAATGGAAGCCAAAACAAGTGACAGAATCGCTTCGGAGCTATTCAATACTCTACTAGTAAAGAAACTAGAATACACCCACGGATCTGCAAAGACCGCGGAATTCCTGAAGGAATTAAGGCAGGCAGTGCACAGGAAGTTTGGAGTTAATTCGCAAAATGAACACTTCGTAAACGTGATGTCCAGCGCACTTACCTTGACGCCAAAGGAGTGGACCATAGAGGTGCCAACACCACTAACAGTGTTCGGCCTATCTGAAAAGGAGGCAATAAAGAAGTATACGCAGGAAAAGTATGAGCTAAAGATGGAGAAACGAGAAGAGGAATGGGAAAAGGAATGCAAGCTACTAGTGCATGCAAAGAAGACTGCCTACCACTTCCTTAGAGCTCACATCGGCGAGTCATCTGCGCAAGCGTGCTCGGGCAAAGAGGCCTGGGACAAGAATGAAGATGTCAATGAGGCAGGGCACTTCAACATTATAACAACGGTTAAAGAAATAGTAAAGACTCATCACCTGGAGCGCGGAGGGAAGACGCTTAAGGCGAAGTCTGAGCTCAAGGAGGAGTCCTGGGACAGCTATCGATCGACGAAAGAACAAGGAATCTCACTCGGAGAGTACACCTACAAAATGAAAGAAAATCTCAAGTACGCAATTGCCTGTGGAAACATTGAGCCAGACGACAGCTCAAAAGTACTACACTGGGAAAAGGGGTTGAAAGGAGATAAGTATAAGGCAATTAGAGAATCTTGGAAGAGATATCCTGACACATATCCTAAAACTGTTGAAGAAGCACTTGATACTACTCTAAGGTGGGTTGGTAACGTACTTGTCGAAGACTCGAACCAATACAACGCACAAGGCAAAAGTGCCGACAGTAAAAAGGTATTCCTTACCCAGGGAGAGAAAAAGTTCGGGAAGGAAGATAATTCAGACGCAGGGATCTTCGTCAATGATAATGGAGAACTCAGGATGACCAACAAGCTATGGTCGACCACTTCCGAAGCCGGGAGAAAGGAGTTCATCAAGCAACGAAACAAGTATCGAGACGAACCGAAAAAAGACGTTAGAGAAAGAAAACCAAGACCCAAGGCATTAATAACTAAATCGAACAAGAAAGCATCCGGAGAATTCGACGAAGAGGACGAAACTGACTGGCAGATTGATGAACCGAAGGTTTTCATGACCAGAAATCACGAGTCAGAGTCTGAGTCCGACGAAGAAGAATACCAACGTGTAAATAGTAGATTCAACGATTCTGACAGGACAGTCGCGATGGACGATGCTGAAAGACTGACAGCAAAGGGTGAACCTGAACCCCATCACAAGAAGAAGAGCTGGCCTCATCTCCAAAATTTGAACCAAAAATCAAAATCATCAACCCAAGGTACCCATCATCTAAAATTCTGGAAAAAGACATACATTTACGCTGCTTACGGGGGTAGAGATGGATCCACTATATATGATACATGGGATCTCTGCAATCTAGCCATAGCGGGGGTGAGTGGAGCCACTTGTAAGAAGTTCAAGGATCAAGAAGAAGCATGGGTGTCGATAATCAGATGGTTAACACTAAAAATAATACACGCGAATACCAGAAATCTACCCAGCACTGTCAAAAACGACTACCAGCGTCAGATCGCAGACGCGAAGGCATACCACAATGCATATAGAAAGTCAAAAGATAGGACTCTAATATACGACAATAAATGTAAAGAATATCCACTATTGGAATCGGACTATGAATGGGATTCTGACGCCGCTGGAGTGAGCAGAAGTGAGAACAGCATTCCATCTCTAAACTCATCCTCTGATACCGACTCTGATGTAGAAGCCCGCCCCAGACCCGTGAAAAGCAGGAAACAACCTATCGTAAACAGATCATCCTCAAAGGCAGAGCTAGGACACCCATCCAACGAAGGAGAAGACTCTGAACATGAACTATGGATTGTCGATCACAAAGAACCAAAACCTAGGCACCCAGTGCAAACAGTACAAATGCCCAGCGCCAGAGCCATCCTTAGCTACATCGCAGCAGCCATATTATCATATATTGTATTATCTATGACTGTACAAGAGGCACATGGACGATCGACAGTACTAATGACTCGAAACATGCGACACAAAGCATCCAGGGAGCTCAGGGACCCGTTCGGAAGATTCATGGTTGCACTCGACAACGAAGCAGGCACTCACGTATGCCGTGACATCGAGATCGCCTCTAATATCAAATCGTGCCCTCCCAATTCAGTTGGAGGTATCGACGCAGCAGGCGCGGGACTAAGATACGACACCAAGTGCCACATGCTCGGCAAGCAAGGCCTAGGAAGAGTACCCCTAGCACCAGGGTCAGCAGCGAACATCGTAGCACAAGCGGTCGCAATCGATCAAGGATACAAAGTACAGTACAACTCTGTACTAGACCAGTACAAGCTGCTGCACCACGACGAGGAGACGATGACCTTCACCCGACCCTACAGAGGGAACGGTGCCAAGTGGCCGCACTACACCATGGACGTACGTGAGCTGGGACATAACGATAAACACCAGGTACTGACAACTCCTAAAGTGAAAGGTAACCTGCCCACCGTACGAGGCAACCAGCAGCTCCTGTCCAAGCGACAACAAAAGGATGCAAAGGGGGCGCAGCAATGGCTGTCCAAATTCAATCATCCCCCAGCACAACAAGCAAAGCTACTACTGCGACAATCCATTAATCCCGCTACCACAGAGGCTGCGATTGACCTCGCCATCGAGATATATGGCAAGGATGCAAGTCACCTCAAGGGCACGACCACAAAGCAGAAAGTAAGCAGTCCCTCAGCCACTATCATGCGCAAGTACAGCGTTCAAGATGCGCAAGTAGACATTATGTTTATTGACAAACAAGCCTACGTAATCCTGTTGCTCGAGGGGGTGGACTACGCATTGGTCTCCCCGATTCCAGACAGAGAAGCAGAGACAGTGCGCAAGGCACTCAACCATCTCATTGGAATCTGCAAGTCCAAGGGCACTACGATCGCAAGACTTAGAAGCGACAACGAAGGGGGGATCAAGAAAGGAATAGCCGAAGAACTAAGGCACACCGGCATCGACGTGGACTACACAGGCGCAGGGGAACACTGCAGCAGGGTAGAGCGAAGAATAAGATACATTAAGGAGCAATACAGGAAGATCGCAACGTCACTCCCGTATACGATGCACAGTGACATCAGTATGCGGGCAGTGATGACATCAACAAGGTTCTCCAACATATTCCCAACGGTTAACACACCAGGAACCAGCCCTAGACAGTTATTCCTGGGAAGGCCCATAGATCTAGCCAAGGATCAACGAGCCAAGTTTGGGAGCTACATCCAAGTGACCGTTGCAGATACAAAGAATAATTCCCAGGAACGAACAGAAGGTTGCATATTCTGTGGCAACTCTGAGAGCGTGTCAGGAACTTTCAAAGCATACCATATCAAGACAGGGAAGATGTTATCTAGGACACACCTAACCGAGATACCAATGCCCGACATCCTGATCGAGCACCTGGAGGAGCTAGCCAACGAAGAAGGTCGCGTAAGCGACTATGAGTTAGTACCTGCAGAAGAACCTGCAGAAGAACAAGAGCAAGAGCCTGCAGAAGAACCTAGGCACCGAGTACCTATACAAGACTCAAATGAAGATGACACTGCGGAAGAGCCAGCACAAGGACCCTCGCCGTCAAGAGCTGCGACCGACTATAATAAGCTAGATTACCCATACTGGGCTCCAGCGACAAACAGCATGGACGACTTAGGAAAGGAACAGATCCTTGTAGCATTTGAGAAGGACCTCACCCACGAGATCCTGAAACGCAGTGAGTGGCACGACAGAGACTTCTGCTTCACTGTGTCCGTGAAGGCAGCTCTACAGAGGTATGGTGACGATGCCAGAGACGTCATTATTAAGGAAATACAGCAGTTCATCGACAAGAAAGTATGGCACGCAGTTCTACCGTCACACCTACCGAAGAGTGAAAGGAAGAGAATTATTCCTAGCAAGATGTTCTTAAAGGAGAAATTCTTACCAAACACGAAGTTCGACAAATTGAAGGCACGACTGGTTGCAGGCGGACACAGACAGGACAGAGCGCTCTATGAGAAGTGCGATACCAACGCACCAACTGTACATCACTCCATTGTAATGTCGGTTATTGCGATTGCAGCTGCTGAACACAGAAAGATAGCCACCATCGACATAGGAGGGGCATATCTACTGGCATCGAGAACAACAGACCTAGTCAAGGTACATGTGAAATTAGACAGACAAATGACAGAGATATTAACAGGACTAGATGACAGTTACTCACCATTCGTACTAGAAGATGGTACTTGTATAGTAGAACTGGACAAGGCTATGTACGGGTGCATAGAATCTGCAAAGCTTTGGTATAACACCATATCATCACTGTTAGAGAGCATAGGGTTCGTGGGGAACCATGTCGACAGATGCGTATTCAACAAGACCATCAACGGTAAGCAATGCACATTAGTATTATACGTGGATGATATACTATTGACCTGCGAAGACCAGAGTGCCATAGACAGCACTATCAGCCTAATACAAGCTGAATACCCAGAAACGAGGGTAACTCACGGGCCAATAGTACCCTATCTCGGTATGAACATCGATATGAGCGTGCATGGAGAAGCTAGGATCACAATGCTTCAACAAGTGACAGATATCGTCACCACATCTGGGGTAGAGGGCACAGCACCGACACCAGCAGCGACGACTCTCTTCGACACGGACCCAGACCTTGCAATCGCATGCAAGGAGGAACAAGATTGGTTC
>CALGTP010000239.1 GCA_937902105.1 uncultured Actinomycetes bacterium | reverse complement strand
TGATTTTAGACACTCTCCAAACTAATCTTGCGATTTTGGGGTAAGTATGTTTGATCTCTAGGGTTGGGCCCTGACGTAAAATACAGAAATGCATGCAGTATGGTACATGTGACACGTGTGTCAAGGCTCTCAAACCATTCTAAACTGGTTTATCTGACGACGATGCTCCAGAACTCGTAGTAGCAGCAATGACTGCCTCTGCAGCTGCAGTTGAGAATTGTTCACTTGCTGCTGCTTGAGACAACACCTTCATTACAAACGGGGGAACCGATAACTTCTTGTTCTTAGTGAAACTTGTGTGTGTGTCAAGAGCAGTGCCGGCTGTGACTGCTTCTAGAGCAGCGTGGCACGCAACCATTTTTGTCGCATCCGTCCACCTCAGGTTTTGACTCGAATGATAAAAACGAAAGCAAACGAAATGCAGCTACCAATTACTAACAAGCAGCAAACACTAACAATTTGAAGCAAGTCAGATCAGCCACTCAGATTTGCAGTCTGTGTTCAATTTGTATTTGGCAACATGCTCTGGCTCACAGATTGAAGCATATGCTGAAACAAGTTTCAGGTACTGTGGATGAAAAGCCTGAGACGTCCTGAACAACAATGCGATTTCGGCAGACGAGGCCATGCCATCCAGGCACGCTTTCACGTGGTCCGAAGTCACTGCGTCTGTTGCTGCTGATGCTGTTAGTAGTGTTTTCATGTCACTCACTACAATTTGCGGTGCCTGACCAGCAGCCAAATCGGTCAACAAGTCTGCAGCACTGGCACTAATCGATATGATGTCCTGAGGTGACTTGCCGGCTTCCAAGGCCAGAACCTTACAACCCAATGTTTGGGAGCTGCGACATGCTTCTTAGTGTTAACCTGTGCTGTTGACCGCCCACTACAACACTGTGGTTTTGAAAATAATAATAGCCAGTGGCCAACAAATAGCCCATGGCCATCAAAATAATAGCATCACTGTCCATTCGAACAAAATCAAAATACGGCCGGACAATCGAAAAGAGTGTAATTTGATTGCGACTGGTAACTGCAACCTGGCTAAGTGCAATGTGCTTGGCCAGGACACTCATCAAGTTCTCAATCAAATCTAAGGCCTCTTGGGCCATAGTGGCCATCACTTGTCTAAAGGCGGCGCGGGCTCTGGCCATCATTGGTTTCGCCTTGGGTTTACTTGCTGTGTTGATTGCTGTCTAAAGCACATGGTAAGTCCTGATAAACTGAGAAACGAAATCACGAACACGAGCTGGAACTGAAATCGTAGCATTCAAACTTATAATGTGGTAGAGATGGGAAGCAGCTTTTGGAAACAAGAAATGGGGCCGCGGGCCTCGTCGAAATTGAAGGTGGGAACCGTCGTCTCCAGGTCGATGCTGAATTTCTCAGTGTAGGGGTCCATCGCGCGGACAAAGGTGGTCAAATTCGCATCCTGGCATTGCGTAGGGGGTGTGTAAGCTGCGGCTGAGTAAGTAGGTAGGTAGGTAGGTAGGTAGGTAAGTAGATAGGTAGGTATCATACCGGCCTCAACTGTCCGATCAGCAGCATCCAAGCACACCCACATAGAAGCAGCAATTGTAGGCAAATCAGCAAATACCTTCGAAAGCTTGACAATATGCTTTGATGCGTCAGGGGTTTTCAGAAGTTGCATGAAATTGTTCGGGCAGAGTGACCATGCCGCATACGAAGCCTGCAGTTGAGCAAACAGTTTGAATATAGGAAGCAACTGCCCAAACACATGCGCTGCAGCTGGGAAAGTCGGGTGGAAAGGCAACGAGGAAGTGCTAGCCAAACTGGCCTTGGGTTCTGTCGCATTTGCAAACCACGCTGACACATAATTCATTTGACCACTGATGTACCAGGAGACAATTCCTAGCGGCAAGCTCAGACAAATTGACATCATCGAAACATCTTGCTAGCTGGTAGTGTGTTGAACAATTCCGAGTGAGGTGTATAATGGGATCTTGTGTACTGGTGTTTAAACAATTCGATGTGTTAGACTGAACCAGGACACTTGCATGAGGTGTGGGCAGTCCAGGATGAGTTTGAAGACGCTCAGCTTCTGCAGAGCTACAGTCACATGTTCTGCACCCATCGATAGCATAGCCTCGCCCAGGGCAGTGGCCTCCGAAGTAGCGCCATTGAGAATCTTGAGCGGGTCAGTCAAGAAATCAACGAGGCGATCCTGTCAAGGTGTACATGGTGTGAGGTTGGGCCTAGCGTGCCATTCAATCGAACCAAAAAAGGAGGGATCAATAATTCATGAGATCCATTTGAAGCCTGAAGATTCAAACTGTTCAATTTCAAGTGTGTGTGACACTACACTAAAGTCGGACTGAACATTAGGCTATAAAATATGTTTGGGATCACGCCTTAAACTCATTCAACGGGATATCTCCAAAGACGGACTTCGTCAGCTCGGCCATGGCCGCCACACCAGCTGAAATGAGTTGTGTGTTGAGGACGGCAACCAACTTAGAAGTCACACTCTCAAGCCCTTTTGCATCAGACGACGTCTTTTTCAGATGGAAGGCTCCTGTGTCCACTGTGAGCCTTGCGAAGTTCAAGTGCGAAGCAATGTCGGGTAAACTTGAGAAATCACCAATGGCAGTAGTTGCCTCGATGCTGGCAACACGGCTAAAAATATCTGGCACCTGTTGGGCCCGAGCTGCCCAGGTCACATAGGTAGACAGTCTGTCTGGTAGTCCTAGGTGCCGGTCTGCCAACTTAAGTGAAGAAGCAATCATCTTGTTAATGCCAGAGGAGATTGATTGCATCCAAATCAATGTCGACGCCACGGTTTCCTTTGTAATTACTTGTTGAGAAGCATCAGGCGTGGTTGGCTCCAGAAGTTTGAATACCTTTTCGGAACTAGGTCGATTATTACAGTTGACTGCCCATAGCGTCTGGATACGTGAATAAACCCCCTACACACTTTAGAATATCTAGCAATAACAAAAAACGACACACCCACAAACACCAGCGCCTCCACGACAGCAGAGCGTTCATAATCCGCTATCAATGAAACCACCGCATCCACGGCAGAGGCGATCAAATCCATGGTACCCTGTTGGATGGCCTGAGAAAGCGGGATCGTAGCAATGTTGCAAAGCACGGCAGACCACGCACGAGGATCACGTGAACCGCTAGCCACCAGATCGATGTAGTTTATCGAGATATGGTCCATCATCCTTAGTGGTGTTGAAACTGGGCAACCCTCCTGACACATCATGTTGTTTGGGCAACCCATTTGCCATTGAGAAGCCAACCCAAAATATTCAAGCAACTGACCGAGCCATTGTCGCTGTCATTATGTAGCATGGCACCGTGTTCATTTAGCCACACCATACAAATCAATCACACTGGAACGTGGTTTCACAACATGACCAACTAACTACACGAGATAAAACCATTCAGCCAGTGCGCGAGACACTACCTAAGGCCATGTCTTTGCCGATAGTGAGCACTTCTCACGATCCGCAACCACACCAGCAGCTGCGCTGGTGATGGACCCACCCACAAGCTTGAGAACACGGAATATTTTACCAGGCTCAGATTTGATCAACTGGAGGTAATATTTGGCACGTTCCACCGTGGCATCGTCAGGGGGACCGCACGTGAGACCGGTCATGAACTTTACCGCGTTCACCTGTTCAACCACGTGAGGGTCCAAGGCATCCGGTATAATGGAAATTGCAATGTTCAAGTCCGTCAATTTAACTGTTGCCGAATGTTGACTGACAGGGTTAAAGGCGCGAGTCAAAACTAATGGTGGCAGCGATATGACACCAAACATGGGACACCTGCGAACAACAAGAAATGTGTCGTCGCTGCATGTTTATATACAAATCAAAATCGGTTCTGACAAGCATCATCTGGCCGGTCGGCTGGCCGACCGGAGAATCAAATGCATGTGTGCTTAAGATTTATACTTTGGTCAAGTGAAATTGCAAGAGGGGGTGTGTGATCGCTCCAATAATTGGCGAACTGTGAAATTGTATTTCAATGACCAAATTGCTGCTGGACTGAGCCTATGCAAATGGGTACGCCACGAGTTACGAATTGTGCCAGCTAGTACAAGCAAAACCCATGTGACAAAAACCCGGCCTGAAGGTTGTGATCATGCCTACAATTACCTTCTCAACGGCGTGCTTCTGAATCGTAATATTCTCACCGAGTGGCAGTTCACGTTGGAAGGACCTGATGGCAAAATCACAAGCATTACCTGTAGCCGTGGGAAGTTCCCTCGATAATGAAATTGCGTCATTAAAGATCTGTAGTTTGGTAGGCATCTTCTGGCAGGCATTCTCCCAGTTCGACACATCAAATGCAATGTCCAAGGCCCTGGCAGCAATTGAGTCAAACCCATTCTGGAAAACAACAACAGGAAGCTTCAAAAATCTAGCGGCGTCCTGCGCCGCATCAGTCAATGAGGCGAATTCCAAATCCCACATTAGCTCTCCTTCTTTGTCGGGTACAGCCTCGGATGCGGGTTGCTTCCCCCGTTTTTTTCCACTGCCTGCACAAATTGGTGACACAGATACCAATGCCTTCAGCAATACCTCACAACTTCGAAGTCGGGGCCTCAAGAAATCAGTTTGCTCCAGTGTGCTCATCACCTGCGCACATGACTCATGCATTGCTGCAACTACATGTCAAACTACTGACCGGCTATGTGTGTTTATATTTGCAAACTGCCAACTGCCATAACTGCAGATTTCGTCGAAATGTGTAGTTGCATGTTGGGTTTTGAGATTGGCCAATGGGACTCATGAAATACGGGGGCACAAACAGTGCCAGTGTTAACGTTAAATCAATGTGCGAGAGGGTAATAACACGACTGTGGCCTCTGCCGTCAGGTCCTTGCGGCTGGATAGCGAGGTGTGGGCACTCACAATTTTCTTCGACACCAGCGTAAAAGACTTCAGGAAGTTGTGGGAAGTTAGATCCGTAGACTTCTCGAAGGTGAAGATGAAATTATCGGCCTGTCCAGGAACCGCACATGATGTGGATATGATGTGGTAGCACGTCGCCAAACGAAGAACTCAGGACAAAACGTAGCAAACCAAGTGTAACAGTGCAATTGACAAATACAACACGGCAAGCAACCACACAACACGGCCTCTGTGACGGCAGCGATTGCATTGATGAGCCTCTGATCAGGTTTTGCAGGTTTTGCAGGTTTTGCAGGTTTTGCTGCTGTTTTCGGCACTTTTGGCTCCTTCTGTGCCTTTGGTAGTTTTGGCTCCTTTACGGGTTTGTCTCCCTTTCCGCGACGACGCTTAAGGGCTGAGCCTTCCGCATCATCATCAGTAGCAGGATCATCTCCTTTGTCTTCTTCTTCATCTTGAGCTTGTCCAAACACATCACTGCGCAACCCCATAAAATCAGATCTGCCAGTATCTAGTGCTGGGGCGCATGAACTTGCCAGCACCTGCACATTAAGTTAGCTGTTGGTCAGTACCACGACATCACCAAGGTGTATGACACATTGAATAGTTTGTTGGGTCTGCTACCATGCTACAAAGTTATGTATGCAGTGAGTGGATCATATTACTACACCATGCGACAATGTGGACTCGAGCAATGCCATGTCACAACATTTAAGGAGCAAGCAACTTGCAGCAAGTAGCCAAAACTGATTGTACTGATTTGGGAGCATTAGTGAATGAACTGTGCACTCAGTCAACAACTAAGATTGATTGTGTGACTGTAGACTGCGACTAATTGACTAACTGGTTTATTATGTCATGTTACTACTGCACCTGAGGTAATGGAATGTCTGCGATCGCCGACTTGGCAGCGGCTTGCGCCACTGACGACATAGGCAGCGATATCGCGGCCATTGGTAGGGCAGTGAGTATCTCATGTTTGCCTAGTGCAGTCGATAGCTCTGCCAGGCTCGAGTACACTCCTGCCATCACGTCGTGCGCCGCAGCCTTCCGTTTCCTTGGTGGCACGGCAAAACTGAATGCTCATGTGTTTTCGATTATATGTTCACCTGTGCTTGCATGATTGACTGATGATGCTGCGCGCTGACGATGTAAGCATAGAACTTGCCCTTGCCCTGCAGCGCGGCTTGATGGGTAAGTGCTTGCATCTTCCCCGTCGCGGTTTCAAACGCAGCCTGGTGATATAGGGCATATGATCATGTTGGCGAGTAGAATAGCACCCTAGTATAGTCGTGTCTGATAGCATGATTGATTGTCTTAGTTTGTAATCGTGTGCCAGACTGTTCACTACACGAGACACCAAATATGAAGTTATTTGTTAGGCTGGTGATGTAAAACAGCCTGCGGGCCAATCGAAATACGATGATCATCGAATCATCGGCATGTGACATGTGGTACGTTCTTGGTCTGTGTGTGTGGCATGTGTCTCTAACTCACACCACACAAAAAACCAAACACGAGAGCAGGTAACGACGAGTAAGTGACAGCAAGTGTTTCCACCAAACAACGACACAACAACTAACAACTGGCAGTTGCTTCGCAAATGCAAAGGTGGCTGCGTCCATCTCGCCATCGTAAATGGCGTCTTCAGCTCTGAGGTCAGTCTGGTTGTGCATAACACGCAAGTACTCACTTTTTTTCAGTCGATAACACCCGAAGGGTGGGTTGAAGTTGGTGGCATACACCATTACCCCAGAAATGGGTTCTTGATTTTTCCGTGGGAATGAGAACATGTTGAGCTGATTGAAATTGATGTCCACTCCATCAGGGATCATTTGGCGAAGCCTGGGCTCAGGAATTAAATCCATCTCCGGCTCGCTCAGCTGCATTTCAGCCATTGCCTGCCGTTTGATTTTCTCCGTCTTGAACTGAGATAGATCTCCAAACTCAAATGCGGTGTTCGATTTGTCCTTATGTGAAATCCAGAGTGTATAAGGCGTGTGTGAGTTGAACTAACGATCCAGCAACGCGAAATGAACCTGCAGCAGCACTTGTGAGACTTAGACAGTCGAAAACCTACAAACACACATTGGCAAGGGACGTCGCTAAGGGCTAAGGCATTGTCGTATTTGCCTCGTCTTTTGCTTTCGATTAGGCGTGCCCGTCCGCTCAGCAATGCATCTTTTTTGGATGGATCATCTCTGCAATGCTTGCACAAATCACTTTTGGACAATTTGCGGGTTTGGTACTCAGACTGCAGAATGGTCCACCTGAGATTGGACGTGGGTGAAGCCCATTGCTTAATAAAACTGAAACCAAAATTTCACAACTGCAGTTTAATTTATTAGAATGTTCAACAGGCCTCACCCTTTTTCGAAAACATGAGTCCGCTATGTGTAAAGGCAGTGTTTAGCAAGTGATTGTTCAGACTCTGACGAACAGGAACCACTAGCGGTCAGGCAATGCGGACATGTGCTGGCATATTTGAACATCTATCATAAGTTTCAAACGAATATGAACACATTGCATCGTAGTCAATCAGTGAAACTGACGAGAACTGGGACGCGGGCAATTTTGCAAGCGCCGTCTTGCAATAGCTGCAGCATTTACTGGTGCACTTATTGGTGAGTGGACACCGGTGCGACCAAGCCACCAAACCCTTCTGATCCTTGGGCTCAGGCATGTGTGCAGCCAGGTGTAAAATAAAAACAGCACTCACCGAAAACCAGTTGTGACATGTGTGACAGACTGACTCATTGCATATCTGGATGTGGGCGTGTGTGTGGTGTGTACGGTGATGGTGTGTGATGTGTGGCTAGCAAACGAAACTGAAAACGACGGAGATGATATAATGTAGCACGGCCCGAATATAAACGAATTAGCCTAGGCATCTCGTGTGTGTCGCACAATGGTGCGGGCTACACTGCTGATGAGCAGACACACTTAGTGATCAGTGGTCAGTGTTGTGTGTTTTCAGCAAATTACTTCGTGCAAGATGCGGTTACAGGGTCATCATCAATATCTCCACGGATGTAGCAGAACTCGCAAACGCCAGCAATCACGGAGCGAGGAGTCTGGTGTGGTCCCCAGTACGGTGGGGCACTCGGTGAATTAGCTGAGGGTGTGCTCGCGGCCTCAAAACAACTGAGTTAGTAGGTGCGTATGTGGCTGGGAACTGGGGATGGGTTGGCTGCGCATATCAAATTTGACACAAGCGTGTGTGTGTGTTCATTGCGATCATTGTTGGAATCTGAATTAGCTTAACTCATCAAGCTGTCATGTTGCTCATGTGACTCATGTGACCGGCAACATCAGCAATTGAAATGTTTGTTTGTTGACCACCAGGCCGCGTCGTCCTCGCCCATGCCCTGAATAATAAGATCTGTCGGGTCATCCTTATCGATGCCCATCAAAAGGATGTCGGACAACGCCTCCTGGCAAGTGCCAGTGTCCGAGCATGATCACGAAATACAGTAACTTACATGAATCATGAATCAAATTCATGATCCGTAGCAATAGCTCAATCGCAACCACGGTGTCAGTGCTGCTGCGTCAGATGCGAATATACACTAATTGCTGTGTGCTTGCGCAGGAACTGAGAGCGGCATGTGGCAGTAGAATCACAATTAACGAACTGAAGTTGAAGAAAGCATCAAGAATCACATTGCCTTGAGTTCCAAGTAACCCAGCATGTTAGTGTGGTAGATCAGCAGACAAGAAACAGCAAATCGATCATTCAATTATGGTAACATGTGCTGTATCGACGATGTGTGGCTCAGCTTGTATACGATGTAAGTTAAGTGCGGCCTTGTGAAATAATTACATCGTGACCCAAACACCGAGACGAACTATCCCCACGTGCAAATATAAAGGGAGAACACAACAGGACGACACAGGCACGCCACGGTCATGTTGTGCCAGGCGTGTGCGTGTGCGAGTGTGTGTGCCACCATGGCACACATGTGACACATGGCACATGTGTTTGTAGCGCTTGCTGACAAGAGTCATGTGTCAAATTGCATGATCCAAATTAATGAGAGTCCTACTTCACTCAGGAGACCCACTCAAGGTAGCCGATAGGTATCGGTTTGGAAGATAAAAAACACAACATTGGAGCAGACACTGACTAGATAAACAAACAAACATCAAGCTAAACAGCGCATAGTCACATAATTAGTGGTCAACTGCAACGCACTAGCGGAGCTGGAATTGTCAAGTTGACGTTTGACTGTGTTTTCAATTACCAGCAGGCATTATCTGGTGGTCAGTTCTGTATCTTCCTTAGGAGCGACAACCAAACGTGTCATAGGACACGATATCAACTACAGCCTGAGTCCCTGA
>CALGTP010000238.1 GCA_937902105.1 uncultured Actinomycetes bacterium | reverse complement strand
AGATCGCAGGCTGGTTAATGTCTAGTGCCGGTGGCATAGCTTTCCAGTCCCTAGTGGACGCCATGTCATCTGTGTGAAAATAGATGACCGGTCTCTGCCCATTGGCAGAATATTGTTCGCCGATACACTGCAAGTAATGGATAAAGATCTGCAGGTATTGTAACAGACCGACTCGGTGACTGGCGCCGATCAACCTTCGTCTAGCTCTTGCGAGCCTCGGTCTACATGAGCGCTGTGATCCAGCCAATGGCGATGGTGGTGGTGACTGTTCATCAGCGTGATGCAACATAGCCTCTCGCTCTCGTTGGGTAGTGACAGGGTGCGTATGTGGGGCTTCGCTGTCGCCAGCTCCAACCAGTGCCGCGCCGCTGGAAGGGGAGGTGAGAGTGGGATAGAGGCTAGTCGACATCGGATCGGGGCGGTGACTGGCGCCGCGCGGTTTAAGCCCTCGTTTGAGCTCCGATCTAGCACTTGGATCCAATCTAGACACTCGCTGATCGTTCACTTCTTCGGTGGCCGGGTGAGTATGTTCAGCCTGTTCCTCAAAGTTAGCCAGTGCCGCGTCTCTGGCAGATGGACGAGTGTTATATTGTCTAGTGGATCTACAATTAGGTTGTGATGGGGTGTAAGACTTACGTTTACGTACAGGTCGTGGTGAGGTGCTTAGAGCAGCTTCGGGCCTCGCTACAGTTTCCTGCGGCTGTGCCCTTGCGTCCCGGTTGGCAATCCGGGCGCTGCATCGCTTCTTCGTGCTCCTAGCTGTCCCTTCCAAGTTCTGCTCGTCAGCGTCCCCAGGGTCCATCACTGCTATTGGAGTTGGCGGTTCAAACTGTTCCATCTCCTCCGAAAGGTCACTCAGCCATTCGATGTCCGCATCGGTCAGGTCCGGCAGCTCCTGTCGTAGCAAAGCTGGCCATCCTTCCGGACCGTATCGTTGACAGAAGGCGGTAAGTGAGTTCACAATGTCAATTATAGTTGAGCCCGATAGCAGTCCCAAACCTTCCCAAGCCCCGTCGCCGGCAAGCGCCCTTGCCAATGCTACAGGCAAAGAGGCAGGGTTCTCTGTCAGCTCCTTCAGATGGCTCGCAATAGCGTGCAACCTGGGTTCCGGTTGTGAGTTATGTTGCCGTTTGAAGCTCGATGCCGTTAGCGGAACGCTCCTGCCATCAACCGTGCACTGAAGGTTCTGAAGCGAGAAGGGGAAAGCCAACCGGTTCCCTGGCTCGTGAAACATCTGGTATGCATTCGCCGCGCCCTGAGACAATCCCCGTTTCTCCAGAGAGGCATGGCTGATCAGGTACAGAGACTTCTCCCGTGGGACCAGCTTGGTGTCCAGTCCCAGCGCCTTCAAGGACTGGCCCGACCGCATGGCCTCGAGAAGAGCCCCCCCGCAGTAAAGCATGTCCTTGTGCGGTCGGACAGTAGCATGTGCTTTGAAGGCTAGCTTGAGTTCCCCCTTTTTGTCCTCAAGCCAACTTTCTGGCCGAGCCTCTAGATACTGGTATCCCAAGTATTCCATGAGTAGATAGATCTGGCCATTCTCAGCCCTCATCACATCCACCACACGCTGTACAGCATATTTGTCATTTTTCACGCATGCCTGGCAGCGCCACGGTGGTGCGACTCCGTCCTCCACATTCGCCACTGGCATGTCCGGTAGTGTTGCCCGATCCGCCGGCGACATGCATGCCTCATGCCACCAGGACATGCATGCCATGCAGTTCTGAACCGCTTCGCCCTGCGGGGTGTCGTCCGTGGGGTCCATACGGTCGTGTTCATAGACTTGACATACCTTGCATCGCGCCTCAGAAGTGTGTCGGATGCTCCAGTCCACCGGTTGCGGTCGTGGCAGCAGTCGAATACCGAGTCGCTCATAGAGCTGCTGGCATCCTTGCGGAGTGCGGAGAAGCTCCGTGCTGAACCCGCTGTGGAGTCGCAGGTCTGCTTGGATCTGCCCCAATGCCGGATGCTCGTCGACCAACCTCTCAACCCCTTGATGAGTAACCTGCCCCGCCTTCTGCCCGCTCACAACCCGCTTCAGCTGAATGGCGCCCAGAGCCTCTAAGCACGCCATTGCCCACGGTTCAGTGTCTGCAGGGTTACTGGGTGGGACACCTGTGATGAGCTTGGCCGTGAAGTTCTTGTAATGCCAACTTATCAAACCAAGTATCTTAGTGTGTAGCGCCACTGGAACACTAATCAGGAAGGCGTGGTCTTGACCTCGATGCAGGTCCCGGGCCTCTCTGTAGAAGACATTTGCCACTTGGCCTTGGATGTTCTGGGGAAGGTGTGAGAATAGCTGATGGATGAGGTCTCGAAGCTGTCCACGTACGAGCAGGTGCCGAAGTTTGCTTCTGGCCGAGACGTCTTCCATAGTACAATGCAGGCATCTGCCGTCTGCATCCCTCGGGCATCGATGGCTGTGGATAAAACCCATCTCCTTGCGGACATGTGTCTCCCACTTCCTGTGGCACGGCGGGCATAGCAACTGTCCCCCTAGGAGGACCATGCCCTTGCTGCGGGTCACGTCAGCATCCGTCTGGCAGTCGTGGCCACAGCAGGTTCCCTCCGTTATCAGCAATTCCCATGCGCGGTCATTCCTCACTGGCAACCGGCCTTTAGGGTCCGTTTTGTGCTGGTAAGCGGTAAAGTATGTGACTAAGAGGTCCCGGAGGCGTTGGGGTGTGACATGCTGATGGCCAACGTGCGACCTACGAGGTATAAATGGGACCTCTTCGCCGGTGTCCGGGTCCGTGACCGAGCCCAGGTTGACCTGCTTCTGTGGCGCTCCTTGCCAGCCATGATGATCAGCAACAGTTGTGGCATTATTAGGCCGATCCCGTGCGTGCTGATACAGCCTGTCACCCAGCTCAGTGGACACCGTTGGCAGCCACAGGGTTTTTATCTCCGATGCCACTGTCTCCCTGCAATGCAGTACTGATGCTAGGAGAACACCGCGCTGCCAATACATCACTGAGCCAAAGTGAGCCCTATCCTTAGGTGTCATATAGTCGTCCAATCTCTTTCCCAGCGCAGTAGAAATAAGTCC
>CALGTP010000237.1 GCA_937902105.1 uncultured Actinomycetes bacterium | reverse complement strand
TACGACGAAGTGTGGGCTGCTGCGGGAACGTGGAACGACAACTTCGGTGCTGCGCCTGCTGACATTGTTCGTGTCGCCGGTGGTGTTGTCACCGACCTCAAGCGCGCCTGATTCCTGCTTGGCCTGTCACTATTGGCTTTAGAAGTTTGAACGCAGGGCTTTAGTCAGCAAAACAAGTATCGAAGTTACGGAAAGTACTCCAGCTAAGACAATGTAAGTTGCTTTAATCCCATAACTTTCAACTGAAAGTCCGGCAAGCACCATTCCTAGAGGTGGGGCGGCATAAAAAACTGCTGTTTGCACACCAAAAACTCGTCCTTGTAAATGTGCTGGCACTCTTTGCTGCACCAATGTACTGATGAGTGGGCTATACGGCCCCCACGACAATCCCAGTAAAAATCCGGCAAGCATCAACACCGACAATGGAGGAAGAAATGCCATTGGGATGATGCTGACTGCACTCCCAAGAAGAATTAATCGGATCAGTGTTTTTCTCTTCATTCGAGCACTGATCCATCCATAGCCAAACGAACCCACCGCAGAACCGGCAGCAAGGGCTGAGATAACAAATCCAAGTCCACTGGGATTATCGACATCTTCAAAATAAGTTGGGAGAACAACAGCTTCAGTAGGTAAATAAACAGCGGCGATAATCAAAAGCGCGACACTCAGCATTCTCAACACTTTGTCATCCCAAAGAGTCTTGATGCCGACATGCATGCTTGAGTCAGTTTCTGCACCAGATGCTTCGGCAGTCTCGCGGGATTCCTTCGCCGCATCTCCGACACGCAGGAATGAAATAGCTAGTGCGGCGATGATGAACAAAGCTGCGGAGACCCAAAATGAGTTAACTGCACCCACGCTTGCTATCAATCCAGCACCAACTGCAGGACCGAGAATCCAGGCGACTCCCATAATCCCGTCGTGTATTCCATTGAGATGATTGAGGTCTGCATCAGAAGCCTTCGCCACATCGGTAAGCAGTGTTTTTCGAGCTGTATAACCAGCAGGGTCAAAGGCCGCGCCCAGTACGGCGATCAGGAGAATTGAGGGATTGGACAAACCGAAAGTGGCAGCAACAATTGGAAATGCTGCAACAGAAAGAGAGGAGAGCAAGTCTGCTCCGACACTTACTGTCCGACGACCGATGTGATCAACCATCCAGCCGCCGATAGGGGAAACAAGAATTCCTGGCAACGCAGATATTGCAGCAACTAACCCCGCAAAGGCTGGTGAATCTGTTCGTTCAAGAATCAACCAAGGGATGATGATCATAACTATCGAGTTGCCAAGCCCAGATGAGAAATTTGAGACTTGAAGCAGAACAGCTGGAGATTTCTTCTTCATGGTGTGGACCGTGATTGCCTTCAGTGGTGTGTGATTTGCCAGCTATGCGAAACGCATCGGTAGATGCTTGTACCCACGAATGAGCTGACTCGGCCCAAGAGTTGGAGCACTTGTTGTTCGCCACCGACTGATGTCAGGGAAGTGACTGATGAGTGACTCCCACGCAACTTGTGCCTCCAGTCGTGCGAGCGCTCCACCGATACAAGCGTGAGGTCCATTGACGAAGGCGAGATGGCGTCGTGAATTTGGTCGGGTGATATCAAACTTCTGTGGGTTGTCGAATACAAGTGGGTCGCGGTTTGCGGTGGCTAGGACGGTGATGACATCAACGCCGGTGGGAATGACATGGCCTTCTTCTATTTCGATTGGTGCGAGTGTCCGCCTCAACGTCAACTGCACGGGACTTTCGTAGCGCAATGCTTCTTCGACGGTATTGGCGATATGTATCTCAGGATTTGAAGCGAGCAGTTCGAGTTGATCTCGGTTTGCAACAAGAGTGGCTGTGCCGGTTCCGATGAGATTGACCGTCGTCTCAAAGCCAGCAATGAGTAAGAGTGAAAGTGTCCCTACGAGCTCGTCGTCGCTGAGTAGTTCACCGTCAACTTTCTCTGCAAGAACTGAAATCAGGTCATCGCCCGGATGACGACGTCTTTCTGCGATGAGTTTGCGAAACATCTTGTCGATCTCGATAAAGGTGTTGTGAACATTTCTCGCATCTCGTAATGAGCGCGGGCGATCAAGTGCAATGACTAAGTGCTCGCCCCATCGATCAAATGTTGCGAAGTCAGAATCTGGAACACCGAGAAGTCGAGTGATGACTCGCATGGGCAGGAGTCGTGCGAACGACGCAACTAAGTCAACATCGCCATGAGTAGGAAACGCATCTATCAACTCGTCGGCAGTTCTGCGCACGAGTGCGGTGTGGTCGGCGATTGCTTTGGGAGTGAATCCGCGTTGGACAAGCCGCCGAAGTCGGGTGTGGTCGGGTGCGTCCATCGAGATGAACCACGAATCGAATGGTGAGCCGAGACTCGTGCGAAGTGTCGGTTCAAGAAGTCGACCAATCGTGCTTTGTGGTCGGGCCACCATCGATGACGCATGGGGAGATGTGAACACTGAATGACAGCCAGCATGAGTGGGGGTGAGGTACACCCCGAACCGACTCTTCACGAGCGGTCCTGCCTTGAGTAGTGAGGAGTGGAGTGCTTGGCGATCAGTAGGGCCA
>CALGTP010000236.1 GCA_937902105.1 uncultured Actinomycetes bacterium | reverse complement strand
AGGGAAACTGCCACAACTGTGGTAAATCCGGCCACTATGCTACAGACTGCCGAGGACCAGGTGGAGCCAAAGAGAACAAGACTGGTGGAGGTGGCAAAGCAGGAGGCAAGAACTTCGATTGCTTCAACTGTGGCAGACCAGGCCACATGGCAAAAGATTGCTGGACGAAAGGTGGAAAAGGCAAAGGAAAAGGAAAGAAAGGCGTTTCTTCCTTAGAAGATGGAGGTGACACGACCATGGCTGAGCCAGAGACAGAGCTCGGAGCCATCGACCTCTGTAGCTTAACTGGTGATCAGTGGATCAAGTGCAACTTTGACACTGGTGCAGCCAGGACTGCACTTCCAGAAGACGAAGACAAACCGCAAGGCAAAGAAACAGGCAAGTTCTATCGCACAGCCAGCGGTGAAGTCATCCCAGACATGGGAGTTTCTACCTTGTGCGGCACAGACGAAGAAGGCAAGTACTTGAGGCTGAGTGGAAACGTGACTCGAGTCCACAAAGTGCTTGTGTCCGCCGCAGCAGTGCATCGGAAGAAGAACTTCACGGTGCTAGAGGCTGGAGGTGGCTACATCATTCCAGAAGGCAGCGCATTGGGCAAAGAGATGCGCGACAGTTACCGAAACCTTTTGGAGAAGCACGGGACGAAAGAGTTAGTACCACTCTGGGAAGAGAACGGTGTCTACAACTTCTACCTGAGAAAGGACCGAGACCTTGGAGCCATTGGGGGACGCGAGGACGAACGGCCGGAGTCGCCGTCTTTTCCTCGGCTCGCCCCGAGGCGGCGGTAAGTCCTTTAGCCATTCCTGGGGCAGCTGAACCTGCGGTTGCGCCCAGAAGAGACGATCAACAGGTGGTGGTGGATGTGGATGCTGAGAGGGAAGAAGCTGAAGATGCAAGAATGGTTGGAGTCAGAATGCAGATGGTGCCAGTCAAGCCATCGAACCAGCGCGAAATCGATGAGCACGAAGCCACAGGACATGCGGTCTACAGGGCTTGGTGTGCACATTGCGTTGGAGCTTATGGCATTGAGCACCAACATCGCATGGTCAACCGTGAGGAAGACGACTTGCCCACAGTGAGTTGTGACTTCTTCTACATGGGTCAAGATGAAGAGAAATGTGTGCCCATGTTGGCCATGGTGGACAACAGGACCAAGACCATCTCTGCAGCAGCTCTTCCAGACAAGAAGACAGCGACGAAGTACAACGTGAAGACCCTGGCCAACTTCTACAAGAGCCTTGGGTACAACAGACTTATCAACAAGTCAGACAATGAACATACTCTTGTTTCCTTGAAGATGACTGCGATTAAAGAGGCAAACGTCGAAGGAGTGCCCAAAGAAAGTCCAGTTGGAGACCACGCAGCCAATGGTGAGATAGAGAATGTGGTCAAAGATGTTCAGAGGAAGATCAGAGCGAACAAGAGTTCCTTGGAGGCCAAGCTGAAGATAAAGTTGGACGACCGTGATCCTGTGGTACAGTGGCTGCCGAGATTCTCTGCAGACCAGATCTCGAGGTTCAAGGTCGGGCCAGACGGCAAGACAGCCGAACAACGGAGAACAGGTCGAGCGTGGAGGCGCTTTGCCTTAGAATTTGGTGAACAGGTGATGTTCAAACCAGTTGGCTCCAAAGGCAAGAAGAATGACATGACGCAAAAGATGTTCAAGGGCAGGTACGTCGGACACCACAGTCGCCATGGCTCAGTGCTGGTGATCACCAATGCTGGAGTCGCTGTGGCATCTTCGTATCATCGACTTCCGGACAGCGAGCGGTGGACTACAGACGGCTGGAAACAGCTGAAAGGTTTTCCTTGGGATGTGCGACCTTTGCACCGCGAACTCAAGCTGCCGGTAGACAACAGCGCAAATGCAACGGCGGAGGCACCAGCTATTCCAGCTGTGCCCATGTTGCCTGTGACGCAGGCACCAGAGACCCTAGGCAGAAGCTTCTACGTCCTTCGCGCGGATGTGGAGAAGCATGGCAAGACCAATGGATGCCCTGGGTGTAATTCAGACATTCCCGGAATGGCTTTGCAAGCGCACATTCCCATGTGCCGGGAAAGGATTTTCAACGAGCTGCTGAGAGCAGGGAGCAAGCGTGCGACCAGACATCGGTCTGCACCGACGGCCGTGCCGGCGACACCAGCCGCGCAGGCAACAGAAGAAACCACTGCGCAACGAACTCCGAAGAGAGGTGCAGATGTCGATGTGGATGATCTCCGCACCGAAGAGGCTCCCGAGGAGAGCCGTGTGAGGAATTTCCAAGAAGGAGGTTCGAGCTCTTCGGGCTCTGGGTCGGCAAGACCAGCAGCAGCGAGGACAAAGAGGACAGCAGAACAAGACACAGAAGCTCTTGAGAGGGAAGTCAATCCCACAGAGGCCGAGGCGGCACAGGATGCTGCAACAGGGCCACAAGACGTTGATGACATGGTCGACGCAGCCTTAGCCGCGGACGCGAACACGCAGGCTGGAGGAATGGAGATCAGTTCTCTAGATGATGTGAAGATGGATGAGTTCAAGACTATCCTAGTTCCAACGGTCGCAGCTTCGGTCATGGACAAGTTTGCAGCCGAGCAGGTCGACATAGGCCTAGCGGAAGCAGAAGACATCGCAAGCATGCTATTGTCAATGTCCGCAGTAGACGTGATGGAAGTATTCAGCCCCAAGCGCTTCACAGCACTTGCGGGAAGCTTCGGTCTTAGGCCAGGTGTGGCTATAGATCTAGAAGAGATGAAACCAGATGGCAGTGGCCATTGGAATTTGGATTGCAAAGAAGACATTGCAGAAGTCATGCAGATCATTGAGACTGAAGATCCATATTTGCTGACGGGTGGGCCGCCATGTGAGGTATTCTCGCCTCTGTTCCGGCTCAGTGAAAACAAGAGACCGCCAGACGTGGTGGCAGCACAAGTGCAGCGAGGCAAAGAGAGACTGAGAACGGCCATCCAGTTCTACAGGAAGCAGATGGACCGAGGCAGGTATTTCCTGCACGAGCATCCTTTTGGGGCAACATCTTGGAAAGAAGAAGAGATGAAGACGCTCATCGCAACGGACGGCGTGCATTTCGTCAAAGGACCTATGTGCCATTGGAAGATGCAAGTGGCAGCAAGGAAAGGAGCGCCATTGAGCTTTGTGAGAAAGGAGACAGGTTGGGTGACCAACAACGCGCACCTGGCAGAAGTGCTCAGCCAAGTGTGCAGCAACAGTGTGGAAGGACAGCCATGGCACCGGCATGTGCAACTTGTCGGCGGTATTGCCAAGCAGTGCCAAGTTTACCCGCCGAAGTTGGTGAAAGCAGTGCTGGGAGCCTTGCGCAAGTCTATGCTGAGTGATGGATCGCTTTCGGCCTTTGATGCGTTTGGTGCGGGACCAGTGCCAGACACTCCACTCATTCCGGAAGGCGACTGGAAATCCTTCGTGGACGACACCACAGGAACACCACTTGAGGCAGCGATGGTGCAGGCAGCACGCAAAGAAGAGATACGTTGGGTGAAGCAGGAGAAAATCTATGACAAGGTACCATTGTCACAGTGCATGGCACGCACTGGCAAAGCACCTATAGATTATCGCTGGATTGACATCAACAAAGGTGATGATCAACGTCCGCTCTATCGGAGCAGGATCGTGGCAAGAGAGATCAAGGCAAGGAAGAAGTTAAGTGAGAAGCTACCGGAGGCAGATTTGTTTTCATCGATGCCGCCGATCGAAGCTTTCTATCTTTTGATATCCTTGGCCATGTCCATTGTCACAGCAGTATCAGGCAAGAGGTTGAAACTGGGATTCTTTGATATCTCCCGTGCCCACTTTTACGGAGTGGCACAGCGAGAGCTATACATCAAGCTTCCGGATGAAGACCAAGACCCAGAAGATACAGAACCAATGTGTGGACTTCTGAACCGCAGCATGTACGGCACCCAAGACGCCGCGCATATTTGGCAACAAGATTACAGTCAGCATATGATCAAGAAGGGCTTTAGCTTTGGAGATTCGAGCAAGGCCATCTTCTACAATCAAGATGCAGACACACGCGGATTGGTGCATGGAGACGATTTCATGGTTTTAGCCGACGAAGACAGACTCATGAACTTCGAGACAATGCTGAGAGAGAAGTACATCGTTAAACGCACTGGATTGCTCGGGCCAGACCCGAAAGACGACAAAGAAGTCGTGATGCTCAATCGGGTGATCTCATGGCGAGACCCGTATGGACAAGATGAAGCTATTGACATTGAGGCTGACAGCAGACACGCTGAGCTCATCGTCAAGCAGCTGGGGCTTAGCACAGCCAAAGGCGTAGACACGCCGAGTGTCAAGCGCACCGATGCAGAAGAGCAGCAGTGTGAGAGAGAATCAGTGCTTCCGAGCAGAGAAGGCACACTCTACAGGTCATGCACGATGCGTGCAGCCTATCTGTCTACGGACAGAATCGACATTGGCGAGACGGTCAAGAATCTTGCCAGGAACATGCAGAACCCGAAACAGACCAACATGGGCGAGCTCAAACGCCTGGGCCGCTACTTGAAGAAGTATCCGAATGTCAAGCGGAAATTTGGACTACAACGTTTTCCAGCAACAGCCGGTATGGTAGGTGACGCAGATTGGGCTGGATGTTTGAAGACACGCAAGTCAACATCAGGTGTGATCGGCAAGTTCGGCAAACACTTGATCACTGGTAAAAGCAACCTGCAGTCAACGATAGCATTGAGCAGCGGTGAGAGCGAATTCTACGCCATTTCGAAAGCAGCCGCGATGGGACTGTTTCTACGTGCAATGCTAGACGACTGGGGATTGGCAGTGAAGATCGAAGTACATACAGACAGTTCGGCAGCAAAGGCATTTTGCAACAAGCGCGGACTAGTGAGAGCGAGCAGACATGTACAGACGAGATTTTTATGGGTTCAAGAAAGAATCGCATCAGGAGACCTTAGTGTTTCAAAGGTGAGTACAGCTGACAACGAAGCTGACATACTTACCAAAGCAATTTCACGCACTTTGATGCAAAAGCATCTCAAGACTTTAGGTCTTAGTTTCAGCGAGACCAAAAGTAGTTTACACAAAGAGATTTTGAATGATGGTTGATTGGCAGGCACCAGGCCGTCAGATTTGTATCAATCATATTCACAATTAGTTTTCGTTTCAAATTCGCAGGAGACCTTAGTGTTTCAGGTTAAAGAACCATACGAAGTGTGATCGTAGTTTTTGGAGCTGGTAGCCATTTTGGTTATTATGAGTTTTGGCCCTGGCCAGGCTCCGCTACCCACACAAATGCGAGTTTTTATCTTAATGCTGCACAGCAGTAGACTGTTTGCATTGAGGGGGTGAACATTTATCACCGATGTTTTGCAGATGCATTTCATGTATGTTTTGCAGATGCATTTCATGTACATAGTGAACATGTATTGACTGCCTGCAACCGCAGGCATTTGTGACTTGTGTTGCGTCTCAAGAAAAGGACGCAATAGTTTTAGCCCTTGGAGAGAGAGAGTTACGGATTATAGAAGTTCCCAATAGTAGTATAAAGT
>CALGTP010000235.1 GCA_937902105.1 uncultured Actinomycetes bacterium | reverse complement strand
TCGAAGTTCCAAATGGCGAGCATTACATCATCACCATTCTGGGTGCGCGAACAAGTCAAGAACGATGGACCGTCGCAGAGTCCGTGTATCGCGGGCTCGCCCGTGAGGATGAGAGCGATTGGCGTGGAGATGCATCCGTAGAAGATTGTGGGCTCCGTCCTGTGTCGATCAGCGATCAGGGCAAGGCCTTTATTCGACAACACGAACGACTCACACTTCAACCATATTACGACACTAACGGCTACGCCGTGGGATACGGCATGCACACATGGCAGGGTGCGCCTGTAACACGCCGCTATCCGTCCTCTGTGACCGAATCAGATGTGGAGGAAGAATTTGATGCACAGTTGAATATCTTTGCCATTACTGTGCTGAACGCGGTCTGCGCGCCGCTGACGCAACCCATGTTTGATGCCTTGGTGAGTGTGGCGTGGAATGTGGGGCGCGTCAATACGTCTATCGTGCATAAGGTGGATTTGGGGCGTCCTGTTGTGGCCTCTGATTTCTTGACGACCGCTACATCTCGCCGGCGACGAAATCCGACGTTGGTGGTGCGGCGTCTGCGTGAGTATCTGATGTTCACCGGCAATTATGAGCAGGCGCTGAATCATCTGAACTCCTCGCGAGAATTGCGGCAGTACGTGCGCGGCACATCTGTAATGCTGTCTCAACAGTAATGTGGTATACTAGGTATTATGAATATTTTTGTTTTACATCGCGATCCCAAGATCGCTGCCCAGATGCACATCGATAAGCATGTGACCAAGATGTCCATCGAGTATGCGCAACTGCTATCCTCCGCCCACCACGTATGGTCGAGTGCTGAGAACCCTGCGCTAATCGGACTCTACAAGCCGACGCACATCAATCACCCCGCGACAAAGTGGGCGCGCAGCCATCCGAGTCACTACGCCTGGCTCTACGAACTGGCGTGTGCGACATGGGACGAATACACATATCGGTATGGCAAGATTCATGCATCCAGTCGTCTACGCGCACAATTGGCGCACATCCCAGACATAAATGGTGGAGTAGCGACACCGCCGCCCCAATGTATGCCCGACATCCACAAAGTGACGGGCGATTCATGGGACGCGACGATTGAGGGCTATCGGCAGTATTACCAGTTCGTCAAAGTATCATTCGCCACATGGAAAGTTCGCCCGTCGCCGGAGTGGTGGCACCCTCCTACGCCTGTGTATGTTTAACCGTGCTGTCTAAATAAAAGGAGATTCTATGGGCACATATATCAACAGAGGACCGGATAAGCGAGTCGATGGCTGGCTCGGTAAGATTGCTGGCAACATTCAGTATCACCTGTCGTTCCGTGCTCGTTTCGAGCCGGCGCATGTGATGCTCTGTTTTCCGTTTTACATTTCCATTGCATTCCCCTTGCTCTGGACACGCGACCCTGAACGGTATTTTACGATTCGTGCGGGATGGCGCTATGATAAGTATTGGGGCGATCATGCGGATGCGAATGGCCCTGCTGACGCGCCTGGGCAGAAGCACGGCGGATACATTGCCGATGTGATCATCAAGGCGAACATGGACAACGTCTGCCCATATTGAGGGCATACGACAATATATTTGTCATATCGCGTTAAATAGAAAGTTACTATGACTCCTGAACATGATGATTACCTGTGCACCACCTATCCGCTGCTCTTCAAAGATCGACATGGTTCTCCCTCAAAAACTCTGATGTGCTGGGGGTTTGCATGTGGCGACGGCTGGTATTCCATTCTCGATGTTCTATGCCGGCGCCTCATGGAACCATATGACCGTCTGCAAGCGGACATCACTGTTGCCCGTGAGATGGTCGAGAAGCACCAGACATCCGACCATGAACATCCGGTGTGGAGCGCCAAATATCTTCACGAACTGACTGAAGAGTTTGATGCGCTGCGCCTGCCAGTGATGGTACAAGTCAAAGAGAAATTTGGCAGATTGCGCGTCTATGTCGATCACGAAGATGCAATGGCCCGCGCACTAATCGGGTTTGCGGAATCGATGAGTGCGGTGACGTGTGAAAACTGCGGCGCGCCGGGTCGGGCGCGTGGAGGAAGTTGGATTAAAACCAAATGTGATGCGTGTGCGGACAGTGACGCTTACGGGCACGGCGTATAATGCTACGTCACGCGGTGCTGGAGGATGTGCCGGATGTCTATGCGGTATTTCAAACCTATCCACACATCTTTCCACATATGCGGTTTGATCGCACACAGCGTTTCGTTGCTGCGGGGCAGTGCATCTGGCAGGATGGGGTGGTGATCACCTATCAGACGTATCAGAAAACCGTGCGCCTCGGTGATTACGTCGCACCACGAGGAAGCATCTCCCTGCATCAAATCGTAAAATCCGCGGCGGCCGTCGTCGGCGCCGCGGCACGCATCTTCACGATCTTTCTTCACGAATATGTTCCGACACGATTAGTGTTGTCTGTGCGCGCGGACAATACATCCGCCTGGCAGTTCTATGAACGGCATGGGCTCCAGCGTGTCGGTACTGTGTGTTGGCAGCAACAGGGGCATCCACTGCCCGGCTATGTGTATGAGTGGATTCAGGCAGTCGACAATCCTCTCTTTTGATTACTCTCGTATGTGTGGTATAATATGACTATGACAACACAGAAACGCCCGCGGCAAATTTTTCTGATCGAAGCGATTCAGACCTTTCGTGTGCGATACTTGATTGAGACCGAGGAGGCCGGCTGGGCAGAGGATACGCACACGATGGGCGAGTGTGAAGAGTGGCAGCAGAAGTTTTTAGGCGAAGAGATTATCACGACTCGTGCCATTACACGGGAAGAGGCAGAACAGATGCATGCCCTTGCTGTTAGCTCCGACGGTAGCCCGTGGCTCCCACTGGATCAGTTTATTATGAGGCCTAAATGACCTACGAACTCGACGAAGATATGGCATTGAATTTGGTCTTTCGCACCCGTGTGGCGCAGGATGAGTCGTTCGCACAGAATGTCTATGCGGCACTCTGTAATAATGAATTCATTCCAGATCACAATCTTCAAGAGACATGGTCGTGTAGTTGGCGAGCCGCGGGAGAATATGTGGCGAACCTGCGTAATCAATATGGTGGGCGTGAGGATATCGATGAAGATTATTTGACATGGTATTGTAGTGGCCTGGTCAATCACCCCGAACAGGCTTGGGTCGAAGAGGGGCAGGTGACCGACGCAGTGCGGGAGGCGTTCAAGGCATTAGGTTGGAGTGTGGTGACCACCAACGAAACGCGAGGAGACAGTCTGTAATGGAATATGATGTAATTCTGCCAGAGGGGGAAACGGATACGACCCCCGCGCGAGTCGAGGCACCTGAAGAATTGCTGGCCCGTGCGGAACTCCAGGCGCAATATCTACACAACATTCGACGTGCGATCCTGCTGTCGGATCGTGCACAGCTACGGGAGCAAACTAAACGGAATCGAAAAGCGACCAACCGAAAGCGGAGTGCGGCCGCCAAACAGAGTCGAAAGCGGAATCGATAAGGCACTAGAGGCGCGTGGCGGAACGGCAGACGCATTAGACTTAAAATCTGACTCCTAAATAGGAATGTGGGTTCGAGTCCCACCGCGCCCACCACTACACTAGAGGCGCGACCGGGTAGCTCAGATGGTAGAGCAGCGGACTTTTAATCCGCGGGTCGAGGGTTCGACCCCCTCCCCGGTCACCACTACATAGGAGACAGATTATGAGTACAATGATTCCGTCTATCGAACGTCCTTCCACATTTGTAAAAGTCCTCGGCGTCG
>CALGTP010000234.1 GCA_937902105.1 uncultured Actinomycetes bacterium | reverse complement strand
AGAATCCAGATAGTTAAGGTCTGAAGACATAGGGTAGAATTTAGATGCAAAAAATTCAAGGCGCAAAGAAAGACTGCGGGCACTGCAAGTTGATCCGATATTTTCTTTACGCGGCGGCTCCTATCTTGATCATGTTTATGACTGGGACAGAACTCGATGGATTGAAGGGGATTATGCTCACCGATCTAACTTCATGGCTGTTCGGTGTGGGCTTTGTGTTGTTGGTGCTGTGGAAGGCGTGGAATGAATTCTGGCGTTGATACAGGAATCAGCCTTGACTGCCGTCTTTGTACGCACTACGTCGTAACCTGGGACCCTCGGTGGCCCCACGGATGCACGGCGATGGGATTCAGGTCTCAGGTTCTTCCTAGCGTTGAGGTGAGGATGGCAGATGGCACCGATTGCCTGTCGTTTTCGGACAAACGAATCAACACCAAGGAGGAGCTAAATAGGGCTCTCTTCAGGGGTAGGCACATCGACAGGGAGTGCTGATCACTCATCACGTATGAGTAGGAATGGATGCTCCAGGGTCCGGAGTTCTCGGCAATTTATGCTGCCGTTTTGTGTGTAGTAGACGCAGCGGAACATGTCGTTGTGGAGTGTGCGGGTAGAGGTCCAGTGGTTGTCGATCTCTAGCCCCACAAAAACTTGAGGGTTGAGTGTTGGGCTATCACAGTCGCCCTCCGTAAGGTCCTCCAGCTCGTCGTTGGTTGGCAGGCGCCACGACGAGCCTGTCTGCTGGGAAAACTCCTCGGCGTAGGCTGTGGCATCCTCCCAGCTGAGATATAGAGGTAACCCCTGGCAGCGGCTGGACTGGTAAGACATGCCGGCAGGGCATCGGTACCAGGTAGTCTGAGACTGTTGATGTGCGGCGAGCCCACTAGAATTTAGGTTGTAACCTGGCCGGTCACCGAGCCCAAAGTAGTCATTGCAGCTGGCTGGTGGGTGAAGGTCTCCGCAGGCGCTTAAGGCAAAGACCAAGCTGAATAGCATCGTCTTAGCGCTGGGCGGGAGAAGTAAGAATTTAAAAGTAAACATAGGTTGGGACCTTGTTTATTGCTTCCGAAGTGCATTTTATTCGGGCTACATTATTGCGTATGACTTTAGCGGTAGGTGTTTTGATAGTCAACGTATCAATGTAGACGAATACACTGATCGTATTGAAAAAATTTGAGTCTAGGAGAAGGTAATGGATTTAGCGACAATTGTTGGCCTCTTGGGAGCCTTTGGACTGATAGCGTCATCGATCTCGCAGCCCGCAGCATTTGTGGACGTGCCCTCAATCCTCATCGTGGTTGCCGGTTCAATCAGTGTGGTTCTGTTTCGCTCATCACTGGCTGAGTTTCTTAGCGCCGTTTCGGTTCTGGGTAAAACCTTTAAGAATAAGATCGACAAGCCAGAGGAACTAATCCTGCGTCTTGTGGAGCTGGCGACCATAGCCAGGAAGGACGGCATGATCGCTCTCGAGGGGCAGGATATTCCCAATCCATTCCTTGCCAAGGGCATCTCCATGCTGGTAGATGGCTCCGATGGCGATACCATAAAAAAATCTTTGAATCAGGACCTAGCCTCAATGAAATCTCGCCACACGAAGGGGGCCGATATTTTTTCAGCGATGGGTGAGGTGGCTCCGGCGATGGGAATGATTGGGACACTAATCGGTTTGGTGCAGATGCTCGGCAACATGTCGGACCCCAAGGCGATAGGCCCCGCGATGGCGGTCGCCTTGCTGACCACACTCTACGGTGCGATCTTGGCCAACGTGATCTGTTTGCCGGTACAGATGAAGCTGCGCAATGCCTCAGACTTTGAGGCTGCAAACTGCACGTTGATCATAGAGGGTGTACTCTTTATTCAGTCTGGCGGTAACCCAAGAATCCTTACAGACTACCTGGCGGCGTTCGTTTCACCAAAGGCTCGCAAGAAGCTAGAGGCTGCGGCCTAGGGCTGACAGCAGAGAGGAGGCCTAAGCATGGCCGATGAAGAACTTGGGCAAACCAAAGAAGAGCAGGACCCC
>CALGTP010000233.1 GCA_937902105.1 uncultured Actinomycetes bacterium | reverse complement strand
TCAACTCCAGCGCTGTCACCAAAAATTATTTTGAAAACTCGTATCGCCCGTCAAGTGTTACTTCGTCATAAGCAACACCGCATGGCTGTCGTAGTTTCGGTGATTGATAATGGCCCAGGCGTCCCCGCTAATCTGCAAGACCGTATTTTTCATCCCTTAGTGACTGGACGTGAAGGTGGAACGGGCCTAGGTCTAAGCCTCGCCCAAGACTTCATTCAACAGCATGGAGGGGTGATCGAATTTGATTCGAGACCTGGACACACTGAGTTTCGTCTAATGTTACCCATGGAGCCGCTATGAAACCAGTATGGATTGTGGATGATGATCAAGCCATCCGTTGGGTACTCGAAAAAGCGCTGAGTCGCGCGGGTATCGAGACGCGTAGTTTTGTCGGTGCGAGTGATGTCTCCGTTGCTTTAGAATCCGAAATTCCTTCGGCGTTGATCTCTGATATTCGTATGCCTGGAACGGATGGTTTTGCATTGCTCAAGCACGTCAAGGATAAATACCCTTTACTGCCTGTCATCATCATGACTGCTTACAGTGATCTCGATAGCACTGTGACTGCTTTTCAGGGAGGGGCCTTTGATTATTTAGCTAAACCCTTTGATATCAACGAGGCTGTCGCATTAATTAAGCGTGCAGTTCGTGAACCATCATCGAGTGACAATGTAAGTGTAGTATCCAAATCCGAGGACGGAGCGGCTGTTTCCGTGGCCTCTGATAGAGGTATGTTGACACAGTCCTCTTCTGTCGCTATGCAGGAGGTATTTCGTGCAATCGGGCGCCTTGCTCAGTCAAATGTCACAGTACTGATTACCGGTGAATCTGGTACAGGTAAAGAACTTGTCGCCCGTGCGTTACATAGCCATGGTGTTCGTTCTAAAGGTCCATTCGTTGCACTTAATACCGCAGCTATTCCGAGAGACTTGCTCGAGGCAGAGCTTTTCGGTCACGAACGTGGTGCCTTCACCGGCGCCAACTCTTTGAGACGCGGTCGTTTCGAAGAAGCCAGTGGGGGGACATTGTTTCTTGATGAAATTGGCGATATGCCGTTTGAGTTACAGACGCGGCTTCTTAGGGTTTTATCAGATGGCACATTTTATAGAGTGGGTGGTGCGCAGCCAGTTCGTGTAGATGTTCGAATTGTCGCGGCGACACATCAACCTTTAGAGGAGCGCGTGCGTGAAGGTAAATTTCGCGAAGACCTGTTTCATC
>CALGTP010000232.1 GCA_937902105.1 uncultured Actinomycetes bacterium | reverse complement strand
TATATATGGATATATACACAATGTGCGAGTATACACATGTGTGTTTGCAACCGCGTCACATTCTACTCAACATCCCAGCTGCGATTTAAAATCAAACAGATACATGCAAACAATCAAACTGAACGAATTAAATCGCAAAACTACTAGATGTGAGATGTTTTGGCTCGCGATTCAAAAAACAACAAACCTATTTTGCGGCACCTAAGTCCAAAGCACATCCTCGCTAGTTACAGATATCCTTTCGTAGACTGGGCCGCTGCTGCCTGAGTCTCCTTTGGGACAGTACTCACCGGACCAGTCCCAATTATGTGGATAAGTGAGCTGCAAGCAGTGGTCCCTCTCACCGCAGTGCAAGATCTTCTCCTGAGCGGCGCTGGTTGAACAGGACGGGAACTGATACTGCGAGTTGCAAACGCTTCCGAAGAACGTGCAGTTGCCATCCTGAAAGTTGTAATGGGCACAGGAGGTGTTGCGCCGGCAGGCACCCCTGCACTCTTCTTCTTTAGTGTTATTAGCATCAACCCATGAGTTAATGAACACTGCCTCTACAGGGGCCCAACATGTGTCATCACGGAGCTCGATAGTAAGAGTTGTATTGGCCCAAGGGTTGCTGCGGCCTGGGACCCAGTCGTAACGACCAAAGATTTCGCAGCGTAGTGCCAAGCGTCGCCTCACCTCTGGGGCCTCAGCAATGGTGAGCCGGTCAAGCACTGCCACCAAGCCCGCACTTGGGGAAACCCGCACTGTCCCTGCCTGGAGGTCCAATGTGAAGGCCGGATGGCCGTCGACAGTTGCCTCGCCTGTGAGGCTGTCAAACGCAAATGAGGCTGTCGAGCGCAATTGTGTCAATTGTGTCAACACATTACAGGCGGCACTGAAACGTGACGGAGGCACCAAGCCCTGGCCTGGCGGCTGCACGTGCAATGGCGGAGCCTCTTCGCCAACCGTGGCAAAAACGCTGGTGGCCTTGTAGCGCATCGATGGCCATGCCTCCGGTGCCAAGACCACGAATGGCACATGTACTGTCCATTTGTTGCTGATGACAGTGACAGTGCAAACTGCCCCAGATGCACCTACACTACCGCTCAGGTTACCCAGGCCAGTGACGCCAGACAGGCCCGAGCTGGAATTGACCTTTGTCAGCTCGCCTGTCAATTCATTCATGTGCATCCACTGTTCAGTGCCATCAGGTGCGCACCTTTTCTCAAAGTTACAATCTTCAGCATTGCCTTCCCCAGACACATGTTTCCTATAGTTTTTGGGGCACAGCTTTTCGAAATTCTGGAGGGGGTAGCTCTTTTCTGCGAAGTCAAATCGTCCAATGCTGCTTCCATCCACATCAAACAGGATCAGATCGGACTTGTAGCCGAGATAATCACCCCTGGTTTTCAAAGTAGCTGTGGCGTTGAGGCCTTCTCGCTGGTGAGCTGTCACTGTGCACTCAACCTGAAAAGGTTCCGCAGGCAAGCCTGGGGCGCAAATGTACCCATGGCGACGCCTGCTCGTAGCTGGAGGAAATGCCCCGTGGCCGCAATCTGCAATTTTCAGCTCACCTGTGTTTCCGTCAATGGTGAGGCCATGTTTGCTGAGCTCGCAGCTGTCATCAACGGAATAGCGAGTGGCAGTGCGAGGCACGGGTTTCCCAGAGACTCTGCTGAGTGACGTGCCTATAATTGCTGTCTCCACGCGATACGAGAATGAGGTGGCCTGCTGGTGACCGCCACCACACTTGCAGCATGTTTGCTGCATGGAGAGGCCTCGAACCGTGAGGTTGCTGCAGTTCTGCGTTGACTCAAAGCAACTATCGCCATTGAAGTCCGTCCAGCCTGGGCTATCGATGCAGGCGACGCAGAGGCCATCCATCAGTGTGTAGCCCCCTTGGCAGACCTCACAATCAGTTGCATTTGCCCTTGCACAGCCTGCACAGTACGTTTCAGAGATTGGGCAGCAACTCAACATAATGCCTGCTGCAGTGTCCTCTTGAAGCGTGAGCTCCGTGGAGGAATTACAGGTCACAACAGCTTGAGCCACAAGCTTCGCGGAAGCCTCAATCACAGCCGTTTGATTACGCGCTAGAGCCATCGGCTTAGCTTGGCAAAGCTCAAATGTACGTTGCTTTGGCTGCGTCACAGATGGAGGCACCCAACGCCTGGATCCACCTCCGGAGGACCAAGGCTTGGCTCCACCCTGCTGGGGGCCGTGTTCGTTGCGAGCACTTGCCTGCAAAAGCTCCGAGCGCAATTCTTGGACGACATGGCGGTCTGCTTCCATGTCTGGTGCCAACTGGTCCAACTTCTGTCCAAGCTGAACGTTCTTCCTGTGCTCCTCTTGCAATTCGGCTTGCACCACATCAAAATCTCGCTGCAGCTGTTTGCTCAGCACGGCCAATCCTGCCTGCAGGCTTTGGCCTTGGCTTTGCTCTTGGTATCCTTGGAGCCTGCCCTCCTCAGTCCGAGTTGCCTTCCTTTGCAGGAGTGATGCATCCTCCGGTCCCAATGAGCAGTTCTTGCCGCTCCCACATGATTCTGGCCATGTTGAAGCTGCTGCTGCAGCAGGCATCCAGCCTGCCACGACTGAGGAAAAGACCATGACCTTAGCCGTCTTAAAACATGCGTTTCCTTTTCCGGCTACCGAGCCTGCGTTTCGAAACACATGCATTTCCCACACACTGGCGTTTCCAAAGCATGCACGTCTGAAGGACGAGCGTTTCCAAAACATTGCCACTTCAGTATGGATGGCCCTATTTAGTAGGAGCGGTCAGTATGGATGGCCCCCTGGTGAAGTGGCAAATCCAAAGAATAGCACTAGAGCCTGACAACAATATCCAAAATCACAAAGGGCTAATGCATGTGGTCCCCCGGTGAGAACATCCAAATAACAGCACTCATGGCACTAGATCCTGGCAAACCTCCAAAAACAACCAGTTTGAATGCATTTGGTGCCTTGGTGGCAAATGATCAAAGAACACACAAATGAGACCTTTAAGGTGGCAAATTGTTAAAGAACCCAACAATGAGATCTATAAGCTTGCAACTTGTCAAAGAACCCACAATGAGACCAAGAAGGTGGCAACTTGTCAAATAACTTAGGAGTGCGACCTATAAGGTGACAAATGGTCAACAAACCCCCAAAACGAGACCTGGAAGGTGGCAAATTGTCAAACAAACAAAACATAAGGCATAGAAGGTGGCAGACGGTCAACGAATTCAAAAATGAGACCTATAGGGCGGCAAAGGCAGAAAAGGCACGCATGTTTGGAACACGTGTTTGGAAACACACACATTTCCGAAACACTTGGGCCTGCGTTTCCGATCCACGCGTTTTACGACAACTAAAACCATGACCTTACGGCCTATCTGTGTTCTTTTGCCGGTTGCTGCCATCAGGAAGCCAATGCTCTAACCTCCCACTTGACAACCTTAGCGAAACCTCAACTTGAGCTCAAATGGCCACGGAATATGTCTCTCTAGGACCGTATCAAACCCTTGTCATATGCGAGGTATAGACTGTATGACAGTATGTGCAACGGGTTTTACAGTTTGCATGCAAACATACTTGCGTTGTTAGCATGTGTCACTGTACTTCAATGTAGCTAGAACACCCCTGGAAAAGTTGGCAAAATGCAAATAAACTTAAATGTGTCTGAATGTTCCTGAATGTTTGGAATATTTCAACCTGTTTGTATCCCCACCGCCGCCCGAATGGCGGCTCAAATGGCGGCCGACAAATGATGATTTCATATGGGGGTAAAACTCATTACGGGGGAGCGGGGGGGGGTAAGCATAAAGGGCCCCAGTGCGAAAAAGACATGTGAGGCTGGGGTGTGGCAGGGCCGGAGGGGCGAAGCATAAAGGGCCCGAGTGCGAAATCCACCGGCCGCCGCAAACATACGCGTTTCATACAACCGTGCGTACTCAGAGTTCATTTTTCCGTTGCCGGCAAGGGGAGCGCACTGCGGAATATGCGTTTGTACTGTGGAATATGAATGCTGCAGAGATGCCGCAAAATCTCCCAGAACAGGCCCTTACGCTTACGCCCCGGAGGGGGGGGAGAAAAGGGGTCTGGGGGGGGTAATCCTTCTTACCTCTCATATTAAAAACCAACGTTCTCAAATGAGAAAACTCAAAGCATGATGTGTCAGACGCTCTCTATAAGCCATAGAGAGAGAAGATGTGGAGTGGGGGGGATTGTGAAGGGTGGGGTGGCAATGGGGAGCTGGAGCATAATGCAGAAGATGCGCAGTAGGTGATAAACTGGAATTAATAAAATCAACCAGAAGCCCTCCAAAAAAAAACGCTACCATCGGGCCCAAATTCGGCTCAAATCCGTTGACTAAACCCTCAGGGAACCAAAAAACAAAAGCTCTCTGGAAGGCTATATGTGAGAGCCTGCCATAAACACTATTTGCACGTGTAGGTGGGAAAATTGAATGGCCCATTCAACAACACCATGAACTTGAACTGCTAAATCTGCAAACCTATTTTTCTCCGCCTGGTACTAGCACTGCTGCCTAAGTACAAACAGCAAAGGAAAACCGACAGTTCAATCAACTGTCAGTGCAAACTGAGTGCAAAATCTGCAAACCTGGGCAGTAAAAACAAGTTTCTGGTCAATATTCCAAACATCAATAGCACATGGTTTAGAGTATGAATCTTTCAAACATCCTGCTATCAATTACACATTGCTTGGAGGATGCCGCAGGCAAAAGGCGGCATATGAGATAATGGGCTCCAACATGTGCGGAGGTGACTTATCTAGTACAATGCAGCATAATTGGAAACACATTTGGAGCCCATAATTGGAAACACGTTTGGAGCCCATAATTGGAAACACATTTGGAGCATCATATGATATAATGGACTAACATTTAGTGCAGTGCAGTTTGGTCCACAAAGTATATTATTTTGCAGTCGTGTTGTAGTCTTGCACAGCATAAAATAATGTGGTGTAGCGTGGTGCAGCGTATCGTAGCCTAGCGTAGTGTAGTATAGAACTGTTCACGACAGTGTCAAGAGCTACTGTATGATACACCATAGTGCCATATGACATAAACAACTTGTTATACTCAGTATGTGGTGTGGAATGGTACAGTATGGTAGGGATGGTGTGGTTTGATATGGTATGCTACGACATGGATGGCATGGTATGGTATCGAATGGAATAGAATGATATGGCATGAACGGCATGGTATGGTCTGATATGGCATGGATGGTATGGTATGGAACGGAATGGAATGGAACGGTGTGGTGTGGTGTGGTATGGTATGGCATGGATGGTATGGTATAGTATGGTGTGGCATGGTGTGGTATAGCATGGTGTGGTATGATATGGCATGGATTGTATGGCATGGTATGGTAAGATATAACATGGTATGGTATGGCTTGGCATGGCATGGTAAAGTATGGCACCCTCCCCTCCAAATGTGTGAAAATTAAAAAGGAAAACCGCCCGATGATCTAGATTTGGATGTGCGTAGGGCGCTGGAAAAATCGTCAAACTCACAAAATACAGCAAATAACATCAAAAATCAACCATTCAACTACCCCCAAAAAAACACACACACGCACACTAAAACGCCAAGTAGATCACACGTGGCGGGAACATTGTTTGGCTAGCTGGAATGGTGCCAAGCACGCTCTGCGAGGCACGAATTAAATCATGTCCTTGGCTCAAAGGTGAAGGGGAACTTAAACGTTGCTGGAAAGGTTTAACGATTCAACATGAATTAAAAAGACTGCTCAAATAAAGTTGGAATTAGAAGAACATCGAAACATACAATGATTGAACGACCGTTTAAGTACAGCCCTGGTGTGGATGGCCCTTGTCTCCGTATAATCGAATAGTTGCAAATGCATTGATTGTCAATCTCCTTTTTCGTGGATGACTGCGTTCCTTGTAAATTCATTGGGATTGGGCTTGCAGAAGTCCATGCGCATTCCCTTATGGTATGGGTTGAAATTGCATGCATGATATCTTATCTTGCGAAATCAATCTGCTGAGCCTCAAGCTTGCTGTATTTGGTGCAGGCATGTGTCCCGTGCCCATGAACTTCACGTGCGCATCCATGCGAACAAAATCACACTCACATGCACAAATACATGAACCAAACAGTGTAATTCAAAGATTGCCATCAATGACCTTGAATCCAATCGCTATTTATGAGTTACTGTAATGCTCTTCTATGGGGAAATCTGGTGAACTGAAAAACAAATATCAATGGCCTATGCATTGTGCACTCACGACTATGTCAAATGATTGCATTACTTACGGAGACAAATAATGGCTAACGCTCGCGCACCACAAAGGTTGAGCTGAAATTGGGCCAGACAGGCCAAACTGTTAGAACCTGACAGCTCTACTTCACACTCCATCGCGAAACATGATTGTATTGCTGTTACAATTTAAATCACTCACTTTTAATAAGCGGCTCAACCTTGTTCCACGATGCACGAACATGCACCTTGAAGGCGTTGTGAGACCGATGACAACCGGAGGGCTCCTGCTGATTGTGTTTCGCAGGAACTGTGTTTGTCTGGCAGGCCTTCTCTTAAGCCTCAAGCGAGCAGCAAACAAGTTTGATGCAGGAGGTCAGTGGCCTTGATGTCGATCGTGGACATGGCGTCTTTCAGCGAATCCGCAAACCTTTCAGCAGATTCTTGAATGGTATTGGCATCGACAGGCTCACCTAGCCCGCCAATCAAGTGCTTATCTCGCAACATAGCCATCTCTTGGAACGCGATTCCAACCTGACGCACGGTCTGCCCAAATAGGCCAGCGTCCAAGGCGCCCTTCACTGTTTGGAGCGCTGTCGTACGCAAACTTGCTGCAGATGCAGACAGCAATGAAGCGGCAGCAGCACTCTCGATGCCAGTGCGGTTGTGTGCCCGCTGCTGCTGCTGCTGCTGCTGCTGTTTGAGCTCAGGCTGCTGTGTCGAGTGCTCCCATGGCAGCTGCGAGCAAATCTGCTGAAGCATAGGGGTTTGGAGGCTGCCATTCTGGGTTGTGGCATCTCTAAACACTGCTGCTGGCTCGATTCCAAGGAGGTCTGACTTGGCAAAGAGCTCGAGAGCATCCCCATCAACAATCTTCGCTGTCAGGAGGCCTATGACAGGCACAGTTTTGCGCCAAGTCTCCTGCAACACACGGTGGGCCTTATTCTCGGAAGCGGCCGCTGCTGTGTAGCCCTTCCAAAGATCAGGATAAGTGATCGAACACTGAGATGTGTAGGCCTCGAGAAGCTCCATGACACTGCTAAAAGCCTGGACTTGCTCCTGTCCTGCCTGCAAGTATTCGTCAAGGGCACCACGGAGCTGCCACCAAGAGCTGTCAATCTGCAAGAGGAGGGACCGAGCGGCCTGCTTGTCCTCATGTTGTATCACATCCTCCAGGGTCATGCCCTGGTGGAGGTGCTGCTGCCTTTGTTTCCCAGCGATGGACCTCTGGTGGTAGACGCCCAGCAGCGCACTCTGGGCTGCAAGCCGCTCCTGCATCAGAGCCACATAGCTGGTCACGCTCTGCTCCACTCTACGGGCAGGTCTAAGACGCCTCGCCTCATGCACACCTCGAATGTTTGCATGAAGTTCTTGCGTGTGCTGCAGGAGTTTTTGGGCATGCTGCTGCCTCTGCTCTGCACTATCCGTCTCAAATTCTGTAGCCTGGCTTCGGAGCTTCACTCCGTAAGCTTGCAAAGCTCGGGAAACGGCAGCAGAGCCGGCCGTGTCAAAGCCACCCTGTTCGTTTGCCCACGATTGCATCTCCTGGAAAAGCATGGCAGTTTGATCCTGAACTTCCTGAGCCTGCAACAGCGCTGCTGGCGCATTCTGGGCATCCAGCTTATCCAACACAGTGCCCGTGTAGTAGTCCAACAGCCGCTTGGTGTTTTCAGTTGATATTTTGGCCATTTGCTCCAAAGAAATGAGGATGGCTTGGTCACCAGACTTAACTGCGTCTCTGATGCAATGCAAGTCGCAAAATACGCGGATGAGACCATGCTGCAAGGAGTTGCAGTCGTTGTAGTCCGCATCTGTGAGACGATATTGGTTTGCAATGTTCAAGCCGTTGTTGATCAGCGTGAGGGCATCAAAACCTGTTTGAATAATGCCTTCGCCTTAGTTGGGCCCTCGATCTACTGCAACAGTTTTAAGCCATGGGTTCATGGTCACCGGGGGCTCAAAGCTAGCAGAAAGCAAACAAAATCACATGGAAACCAAACCAAAACCTTATCTAGAAGCCTTGTGTCACCCAAGCGCCTGGCCATAGCCACAGTCATTTTCACTACATGGTCCCTCTAGAACTATAACAATGCCATTGTTTTCGCCATGGGTTCATCGCCACCAGCAACAAACGAACAGAATCGCATGGAAACCGAACCAAAACCATAGCAAACGTAAATCACCCAAGCCCCTGGCCATAGCTACAGTGACTTTCACTACATGGTTCATTTTGAAATACAGGGAGCTACAATACCAACGTGTTTGAGGTCACCGAAGGCTCAAGCATCTCAAAAACCTAACAAGACCATATTAGAAACCAATCCCTTGCCCCCAACGGCCACTTAAGCGTATCTGAGTTAACGGTATCTGGTTAAACGGCAACTCTTACTATGAATTTGAACAGCAACAAATATAATTTATCCAGATGCCCTTAACTCAGATACCTTTAAGTGACTGCATATGTCTGCATGATATATGGTATGGTATATTCTATGAACCACGTTTCCTGATCGTAAGAACAGCGCCGATCGCCGATCGTGATTGCAAGATGGGCGATCGTAGCTCATCTTAAGATCAGACCCTGCACTCAGTCTGACTCGGTAGCCTCGCAAAACATGTCGTGTTTGCAGTTGTTGGCTGAGCTAGGTGGTTTCATCGAGGTTTTTCTACGAAGCTAGCACAAACAATGAGGATTAAAGGAGCAAAGAGGGCTGCCAAGTCAAGCTGCGCTAAAGGAATATTGCTGACGCAAGGGAATGGTTATTAAGGTCACCAGGGGCTGAAAACCATCAACAAACATTGGAAGAACAACAAACATAGAAAATCATAGGTCCAGCCCCTGACCATATCCACCCCGATCTTATTAGCCACTTTTCCTGCACTAAGGCCTTCACACTTTGATTCTATGTCGGTGTAGAAGCCGGTAAAGCCGAAGGTAAACCCACCAATGCCAACACCAGCGCCTACTCCTGTCATGGCTCCTGAAAAAGGTGTGGATCTGCAGAGCTTGGGAACTGTTTCATGAGCGAAGTCAAGCACAGAACCCGATCCATCAAAGATTGTAGCCCATCTTTGCGAAGCAAATGAGTTTTCTATCTCATTCTGACTACACCTTTTCACGCTGTCATAGGTCACGCCCTCCATCTTCTTGCCCTTGATCTCCTTGGTGCCTGGAAACAAATCATCCATGCCGTCTGCAGCCCCGTTGAGCCGATCTACCCAAACTGTCCCAGCTGCTTCTTCTTTACCTTGTGCCTGTCTGCCAGCCACACTCTTACATGGGTTTCCATCAGGTAATTCAAGCCCTACCTCAATCATCTTTTTGGAATTAAAGCCTGGCTGTCCTGGCATCACCTCATCCATGCATTCCGGTGCGTAATTGGGCTGTGTGGCGGCAAACTCAATGAGTTCAGGAAACTTTCGTTCCTTTTTGGCGGAACCCCTGGGCTGCGGCTGGTAGTTGAAGTTGGTGATTGCTTCTGTCTGCAGATCCTTGACTGGCCAGCTCAATTGCAACGGACTGGCATCATCGGCATCTATGCAGTTAGTGCTGCCGAGACACCATTTCCCTGACTTCCTGTTGAAAGCGAGGCTTCCGTTTTTGGGACTTGCTGGGTTGAAGGCACTGCGCTGCCCAAACATAAAACGCCCCGACTCATCCATTCCGGTCGGACAGTAGGCACCCTCCAGGTCGTCAAACCGCTTAGTGACGTCTAAGAACGTTGGCACAATCATAGCTGGCGCACTGAGCTGGCAGCAAATATACTTCACCTTGACCCATTTGCCGCCGTCCGAGTACTCTGTCATGACGGACTGCATGGCTGCAACGTTACCACAACCCATTTGTAGCTGAGCAAGCTTCTTGAGGTCAGGAGATGAGGTGGAAATTTGAGCAGTTTCCTGTTCATTGCACGCGCCCAGTGCGGCGAGCTTGATGCACTGGAACTGCAGATTCTCGCTCATGTCAATGCTGTTCAGTACGGACCCTAGTGGGCAGATCATGTTAAAAGCAGGGAAGCCTCGTGCTCCATTTCCAAGCCTCCACCACTGCGACGAGTCCAATTTGTTACATGCCACAGGAGTAATGACACCGGTATTGCTACTTGGAGCTTTTAAGCAAGAATCGCCTGACTTCAGTTTGATCTGATACTGATCCTTTGGGGTCATTTGTTGATCTGCTGCATATATGCAACCGTATTGGCCAATCGTGACCTTCCCTTGATAAATGTCCAAGCATCTATTTGTTCCCACATCCTCCACATGGAGTCGATCCCCAGCCCAAAACCAAAGCTGATTATTGGCAAGGTTCTCATCGCAGTCAACTAATTCGACCTGGTTGTTAGCATTGGCCGTGGCACACTTGCCAGAAACCATGGAGACTAACCTGTCGCCCCGATAAAAAGGGCCTACTGCTCCGGCATCTTCGGGAACGAAAGGAGAACCGAAGGTGACTGCAGCAGCACAGGTGGCCCTCATACCAGGAATCTCGCCTTTTGCATCGGAGCTGAAGCCAAGCAGATTGACGACGCCATTTTTGCAATCCAGATTTCTGAAGCGCAAGTCGCTCAAAAACCGCCTTGGTGTAGCAGTGCCGTCAACTTCATGCGGCCGTAGTTCTGAAGACTTTCCAGGATTTGCTGTGACCTCTTCCCTGCGTATCTGCTCCCACAAGACTGCAGGGATGACTGAGGCATCGATGAGCTGTTTCTTATTCGAACGGTTGCAAGTGGCAACTCCAAATTCAGTTGAATCGTCCGAAGTCGTTTTGACCTCGAGGCACTTTGAATCATCCTGTGATGACTTAAACAATTTGAATCCCAAAGCTGCATCAGGGATGGACTCCATAGTCCAGGCCGAGATCGAGGTATTACATGGCTGAGTGTTACACGACTGCGACGTTGCTGGGCAGGGATTGCCCTGGCCCCTAGCTGGAGAAAGTACGACTATGGTGCGAGTCTGGATGCCACCACCGCAGGTTTCGCTGCAATTTGACCAGTCAAGGAGAGGTAGCTCTATGAAGCAATCCTGGTGCTCCACTATCCATGAATCCTGGTACTGGTAGATCGGAGTGTATGGACCACGCGGCGAGGGGTCAGGGTACTTGTTTCCACAGGGCTCTGCTCGCACTCGTTTGGAATCCTGCACAGCAGTCAGGCACAGCCCGCTGTCGTCAAACTCGTTTTCCAACTGGCCAGGACTCTGCGCGCTCCACAGCCACTGCTGCTTGTCCTTGTCCACGCCAGATCCAGGAACACACGTGAGCAGCACAACCGCCCGTGAGCCGTTGTAGATTGCTGGCTCAGCCGTTAAGCACTTTCCTGAATTCTGATCTTGGAGCGCATTACCATCCCAGCGCCACTTCCCGGCTGAGGCGCAATTCTGCATTACAGCCACATCCTGATTGTTTTCTTGAGTGGACCATTGGAGTACTATCTGCTGGGTCAAAGTAGCAACTGACAAGTTTGGTGTGGTGTCGGTGTTGCTCAGGATCGTAAGAGCGTTGCTGAAGGTAGCATCAATTTGGTTGCTGATAGATGTCACGCCTTTGCCTGTTTGGACCTGGTAGATGTGTGAGGCGTTTGTTGAATTTTTCACCGCATTGACAGTCACAGTGAAATTAGCTTTGAAGCTATTCACCTGGCCCCACAGGCCAGGAACTCCGTACTTGTTGGCCATGTAGAGGCCGTCAAGGATGGCCTTGAACTTTGTGCCCATAGACACTGACTGTAAAACCCCGTCAGCTGTAAAAGTGGAGGATAGTGAATCCTCAATGTCACTTCCACCAAGGTCAGTTTGCGAGCTAGAGTCCAAGGGACTGAACGTGCTCTCCGGGATTCCGTTCTCATCGTAGAGACCATAGGCTGTCACTTTGATACTGAGGCTGGATACGTACAACTCGTTACTATTGGTGGTCGTCACATTCACTTGCAGAGCTGAATTCTTAATATTCACCGTGATGCCACTCTCGATGCCCAAGCAGAATCCTGAACCCACATTTGCATCAACACCTGTCAGAGTGACGCTGCTGTTTGGAAGGACCAGTTGCGGAGGGACTACTTGATTGCTGCACTGCTGCGGCAGGGGAGCGGATTCAAGAAAGCCATTGATGTTCAGCCTCCTTGGCGAGGGGTTGCTATCAGCGTAGATCATGACCTCTTTACTGGGTGTAAAGTAAAGCTCCTGCACACCTTTTGCGTGCAGCGATCGGTAAGGCTTCTGCACAACCTGGATGCAACCTCCACAGGCAAAGCTGCTGAGACCAAGGGAACCACGAGAGTCATACCACTCACCCGAGATGCACTTCATGACCTCGCTGCCCAACGAATCAAGGCGTGGCTGCTTGGGAACAGCGGCATAACGCTCAGCCCAGCAGGATACCTTCAGCTCCCTGCCATGTTCCAGGCCCACTGTGGAGCTCATCTTGTGGGCCCATAAAGCTGGAGCAGCTAGCGAGTACATTGCCTTCCCGCACGTCTCGATACCCAATTGGTCGCTGAGCAGCTTCAGGTCGCACTGCTTCAGAAGGTCTCCGTACAGGAAGGGCCCAACACTCGGTGCAGATTCACCGGTGCCAGCACCCAACCATTCGCGACGCTGACTAACTGTCCAACATGTATCAGGGTCGGCAACGCGGCACACGTATTGATTTTCTGAAGGCACACCGAACAACTTACCCTCAATGCCGAACTCACGGGTGAGGGTCGAGCAGCACTTGTAGAGCCTGCACTGCAGGGACTGCTTGATGTTGCCCAGATAGTAGTAGGTGCATAGCGGGTCGTTTTTGCATTCCATCTCACACCGCACGGTCAAGTCCTCCTGCCCCTCTGTCGGAAAGAGGATCCTCAGCAAGCCATCATTCTCACACAAATACTCTCCACTGACAATCAAAAAGGGCTTGGGCCTGTAGTAATTCTCGCTGCCAGCTGGAACGTCCTCAAAACTCGAAGAAGTGACTGGAAGTTGAGCACCCCAAGACTCTGGGAAACAATGGCAAGGATGCATCCAATAGTCATCCTCTTTGGTAGTTGTTGGGTCATCAATCACAATGGGCTCCACTGGAAAGCTGTTTTCTTCACTTTCCTCTGGTGCATCAGCATTTGAGGTGCTGACATTTAGCTCCGGGCAACGTGGGTTTTTGACACCAGATGTGACATTTGAGGCGGAGCCATTCACAGTGAGATTGGCAGTTCCTTGGCCGAAAGACTCACTGACCAGACCTCCCGGAGCAACAGAATCAAGGCAAGCAATGACTTGCCCGTTCAATTCAATGATGCTCTGTCCAACGTCCTGGAAATCATTTGCAGAGTAAGGCTTCTGAAGGACATAGGAACCAGCACTACACCCAAAGCTGCTGTCGAGAGAGTGCCTGTCCGGATTGTAAGGAATGATCCAAAGCCTTAGGCACAGCAGAATATAATTGCTTGGATTATTTAATGTTGTTGCGATCTGATGTTGCGATGTTGTTTTCGGTGTGTGATTTTTGGTTTGAGGGAGTTTATTGGTATACTCCCTTTGTACGGGGAACGGTGCGCGTGAGGAAAGCTAGCCTGCAAGGGGCGGCAAAAACTGCGACCCGCCCTTGAGTATGCGCAAGTATCTTGGGGTATATGTTGAGGAATCCGGTCCCATTTCGGTGCTCTCGCCTGCGCGCAATGAATGTGACTTATGGAAGCCTGAAGCGATACGCCCGCTTTTTGAGGAAAATGCAACAGTATCGCAAGAGAAGAGAAGAGACGAGACGAGAAGAGAAGAGAAGAGAAGATGAAGAGAAGAGACGCGACGAGAGGAGAGAAGACAAGCCAAGAGCAAAGAAGAGAAGAGAAGAGAAGAGAAGCGACGAGAAGAGAAGAGAAGAGAAGAGAAGAGAAGAGAAGAGAAGAGAAGAGAAGA
>CALGTP010000231.1 GCA_937902105.1 uncultured Actinomycetes bacterium | reverse complement strand
GATCAATTGATGTCCCTAAGGAAGATTCTCGGCGTAAGACATCTTCTCGGCCAGCTGGTGTACTTTCGGGATAAGAGTGTCGACAAGATGACTCTTGAGCCCAACCTCTCTCCAGGGCTGTTCGCCGGATGGCGTGTCGATTCAGGCTGGAGGTACAGAGGAATCACCATGGTTATTCACTACAAAGAGTACCTCAAGGGCAATTGCAGGATTATTGATGTTCCTCAGGAAGAGCTGTTCGCCGACCCAGACGACGACGACATCGTGCTACCCTTGGCTGCCGCCAGGGACCTTGCTCAGAAGACCGCCGGCCAACTTGTTTTGCCAGAGATCTCCTGCAAGGAATTGCCGTTCGGAGAAGTCGTCCCGGAGATTAGACCTCCCAAGGAACGTGAGTTCAAATGGAATATCACCGTGGAGCGCTTGATCAAGTATGATCCTACGCCTGGCTGCAAAGACTGCGCCTCGAAGAATGCCGGCCACACAATTGAGTGCCGCACAAGATTCGACAGGTTTATCAATGCAGAGAAGAAGGAAGCTGCCGAAGCCAAGGAGGCTCGCCGTGTAGTTCGGGAAGAGAAGGAGGCAGCCAAAGAGTCCGCCGCACAAGCAGCCATTGAGGCCGCCAAAGCTACAGCAGACACAGCAGCCCCCGCAGACCCAGGTGTGAGCAGCGTTCCCCCGCGCCCACCTGACCCCTCAACCCTAGCAACAGCGACCACAACAACCTCAGCCACTGCAGCAGCAACAACACGCAAAACAACAATAGACGACGAAAGCGCTAGTTCAGCTTCTGCCAGATTGTCTTCTGCGCTGCGCACTTCTTCACCAATAGCCAGCAACATAGGGAAGTCCAACAGATCTTTATATCAAACTTTGCAGTCTTATGATGCCATCAACAACATCATTACCGATGCCATGGATTTTTATCATACCCTAGAACATCAAGCACTATACGATGAACGAACAACGACCTTGGCCATTGACGTTTTAGCCGCCAAAGCCAAAAGTCTCACCGTATCACAGCACTGTACGCCGTTACCGGACAAGGAAGAAAAAGGTCCGCGTCAACAGTCTCTGCGCGGTTACGGTAAGATGTTTGAGTTCGCATGTGGGCCTGTTTCAAGTATGGGGGTAGTTCATGAGAAGTATGGTGTGGGGCATGTTAGATTGTGTAAAGAGCGCTTCGATCTAATGGACGACAATACGATAGAGGAGCTGAGTCAACAGGTCGACGCCTTGCCTGGCGCAGATCTGTGGGCCTCGATCCCTTGCACTGTTTGGTGCCCCTGGCAAGCGATGTCCATCCGGAAGTATGGGCGCAAGTATGCCAAGCAACTGGAACAGCGACGTGAGGCGTCGATGGAGCTCTTCCGCAAGTTTAGACATATAGCGGAAAGGATTCTGAGAAATGGTGGTCGAGTATCCTTCGAGTGGCCCAAGGGCTGCGAGGGATGGGTCCAAGACGAGGTCCTGGATTTCATCTTGCAGAACGGGCTTTACGAGGCCACGTTCGACGGATGCCATTTTGGTATGACAAACGACGTTGGTCATTCTCAGCTAAAAGGTTGGCGAGTCGTCACCTCAAGCTATCGACTGGCTCAGTCCCTCAACCAATGCAAGTGCCATCATCCACCGGATTTCGTTCACGCTCCCATCGAAGGTAAGTACGCGCCAAAGTCTGCCTTCTACCCGCCAGCAATGTGTGAAACCATCGCGGCATCGCTCTACCCGGACATCGTCAACAGGCATGTGCCCTCGATGATCTGCGCTTGCGCGACCGGGGAGCAAAACCACCGGGAGAAGGAACACCCGAAGGAGCACCAATCACCCTTTGCCGGCACAGATGGTGTCGGTCTTCTCTTAGACGAGGACCCCACCGTCTCCGCCCTCATAGCTGAGATCCTCAACCTGGACATCCCAGTGTGCTCGACCGAAGCCACCATACCAGCCCTCGTCGCCCGTTTGCTTTCACGCAAAGAAATGATGAACAGCCCAGAGGCCATGAAGGCCGTGAAGGCCGAAGGGGATGGCTTGGTGGCCGCGAACACTTGGAACCTCAACTCCGTGAAGGAAAAGGCAGAGGTCGCTGCGGAAGCCCGCAGGAAAGGAGAGAAGGTGCATTTCGGATCGCTTATGTCGATTGCAAGCCAAAAGTTTGCGGAACTGGCAGAACATCTACGGAAGATGAAAGGCCGAATAGTTTTCCGCGGTGACATCGGCAAAGATGAGTATGGCGCAGCCGCCGTCTATCAGGACATGGCAGCTAACCCAACGTCTGTACAAGGTTTGAACTCTTGCCTTGCATATGGCTCCGTCCCTGGCCACAAGGTGACCACGGCAGATGCCATCAAAGCATATGTACAAGCACTACTCAAGTCGAAGTATCCCACTTGGATTGAGCTCCCTCCGGAGCTACGCCCCGCGTGGTGGAAGGACAACTTCGTCAAACCGGTCGTGCAATTAATTAAGTCCTTGTGTGGGCATCCGGAGGCAGGCGCACATTGGGAAAGGCACCTACATGAAATTCTCAAGAAGATGGGTGGCTTTGTTTCGCCTGAGTTCCCGGGGAACTACTACTTCAAGCGCACCAAGCTCCTGTTGAGTGTCTACGTCGACGACTTCACCCTGGCAGGACCGGAGAAGGAGCACGACGCTTTCTGGACAGAGCTGCTCACGCTAGTAGACTTAGATCCCCCGGGGCCACTTGGCAGGATCCTCGGCAGGCATCACGACATAGTCGATCTGCCGTACCTTTCTGATGAGAACGCTGCCATGGGCGCGTCCACCAGGGCCATGGCCTTCAACATGTCCGAGTATGCCACACAGTGCGTGGACCTGTACCTCAGCCTACCAGAGGCAAAGCCGATCAAGCACGCAGCCACTCCTTTCGCTCCGGAAGGATCCTTGGTCTCTGCTGACGACGAGACTCGTGGAGAGCTGGCTGGCAACGCCTGCCGCATGCTGATGAAGTGCCTGTGGCTAGGCAGGCTGGCGCGGCCCGATCTGGTGAAACCGATCGGTGACCTGGCGACCAAGGTACAGTGTTGGACGGTAAATTGTGATAAACAACTATATCGTCTCATCTGCTACATACACACCACCAAGCATTACAAACTGGTGGGTGTGGTTGGAGACAAGCTTGATGATCTCAAGCTTCGCCTGTATGTAGACGCGGATTTCTGTGGAGACAGGCTTCACACCAAATCTACAAACGGCGGATACCTTGTCCTAGTTGGTCCCAACACATGGTTCCCGCTGGCATGGGTCTCAAAGAAGCAGACCGTGACGAGTAGATCGACTACCGAGTCCGAGATCGTAAGCCTGGCTTACAGTCTTTACATTGAGGGCATCCCAACGCTTGCGCACTGGGATCTACTCTGCGGACGAGAAGTCGAGCTGGAGGTGATGGAGGACAACCAAGCATCCATCATCATCGTGAAGGCCGGCTGGAGCCCTAAGCTACGACATGTAGCAAGGACGCACCAAGTCAACCTTGGGTCCCTGGGCGAGATCTTTGGCGACAACCCCAAGGACGGCGGCACACACGACAAGCAAATCACAATACAATACACAGACACCAACGTACAAGCAGCATACATTTTTACGAAAGCATTGGAACCACAGAAGTGGAATAATGCTTTGAACCTGTTGGGGATTCGTACCGATTTAAAGTAAGGGCATTCCTACTTCCAACTTATCTCGCTCGCTTCCAAAGCGGAGCGGGAGGGGGGAGTCAGAATTATGCACACGAAACCCCGATAAGTGTTTCTACATAGTTTCCCTTGTCCCCTTAAGGTAGCGGCGATAGAAGTACATAGTCATGACAGCATGATGCATCGGGTCCCATAGGGAACCTCGCAGCCATTTCATGCATGAGTGACGAATCATATCAAATGATATGATTTGGCTCAAGCTTTCACAAGGGAGAGTTTGAGTACGATCAGTACAACGCGTAGCAAAACAAACCTAAGCAACTCACTGTCCACATTGCTCTTGCATGTAAGACGAATTGGTTGCCAGGTGATAAACGCTGCAGTTGAGTGGTTATCAGCCGTACAGCTTCGCGCTGTACGGTCACCACGAGACTATCCACAACAAAGTTTCTGCAGGGTATAAATTCGCATGTGAAATAAGTGGTCCGTGAGCCACCCCAGCGAGCTGCTAACTAGCGCCCTGGGTAATGGCAGAGCAAGGACGTAAGGAGCGAGGCGGCAAACGCACGAAGCGCTGCGCCGCAGCGGCTGCAGGCCGCGAGGAGAGAGGAGAGCCCACACCCGAGTGGGGCCTGGAAGCCCTCAGGGAACGACAGCGCCAAGGCGTGCTGAGGAAACGTGAACAAGACTGGGCAGACGCTGAAGCCAGTTGGAAGGACTGGTGGGAAGAAGAGGGTGAGCGACCACAACGCGAGGTCGATTGGAGCGCAGTCGCAAAGCCAGAGCACGCAGTCGACTGGGCCGCACACTGGGCGGAAACAGAAGCGGCAGAAGCCACTGGTGATCAGCGCTTGCGCGACCCAGTGGACACCGGCGAGGCAGCGAGTTCATC
>CALGTP010000230.1 GCA_937902105.1 uncultured Actinomycetes bacterium | reverse complement strand
GACCCTGAGGGCCGATTCATCGCTATCTGGCTGACTATCTTTGGCCGACGCACCCTCCTCGTCGGCTCCCACGCAGACAATGCCTCTGATGCAGAACAGGCTGCGTTCTATGAACGCCTGCGGACTGGACTACCAATACCCCCTGCTGATACGGATGTTATCTGGCTCGGAGATATGAACAATGTTGAGGACCGCGGCGTTGACTACACGTGCGCCCAACCTCTACCTAGACGCCTCGACCCTACACGACCACTTGGCATTGCGAGCATGCGCGCGGTCAGCCATACCCTTGGCGGCCTTTCGGATGCCTTCCGTACCCTTCACCCTTCTGGGCGAGAATACACCCATCGGGCTCCGCAGGCTGGCTCTCGTGCCCGCCTCGATCGGGCCTATGTATCGACACATCTCCTGAATGGATCACGCGCGCCCCTCGCCACAGCAGCAGGCCACATATCCCCTTCTGCGGAATCCCTTGCGCTTCTTGGCCTCGGGGACGTTCAACTCCGGAGTGACCACGCTGCTGTGAGCGTCGTAATTCGCTATTCTGATGATGAGTACGTCCCGCCAAAGTGGCACATCCCTCGACACCTCCTCACTGCCCAACGACTACCATGCGTCCTACGCATGCGTGACATTGTCAAGGATGGGATGGCCAAGACGGAACTCTCGCCGATCCAACGCGTCTTCTACATCCTTGAAACTACGCGCCTGTACTGCCAAGAGACGGTCCGAAATGACTCCCGTCAGCGCGCTAGCCAGCGACACCTCCTCCTCCAACAACTACAGCGCTGCGAGCGCTTCCTCGGTCGGGGCGTCACTGAACCCCAACTCCATGACTCACGAGCGCGAGAGCTCGCAGAACGGCAACTGCTTGAGGTTGAGGCCCAACTCCAAACGATCCGACAGGCGGATCACGCACGATGGTTGGCGGATCGGGCGTATGATGAGCACGTCCATAGCGACCGCTGTAGCCGCTCCTTCTTTGAAGGCACCCGTCAGGACCGAGTCGATAGCACCATTCGTGAGGTCCGCGAGGGCACCGTCCGCTCCTCGGGCACCAAACATGTCCTTCGGGCTGCTCGCCGCTTTTATGGTGGGCGGAAGGGGTTCTTCAACAACGGTGTCCGTACGCAGAGGGATGCGGAAGCCCGCCTCCTTGATGCCCTCGTTGCCGACGGGCGTGTGCAACCTGCTTCTCGTCGAGAGGACCTCTCCCTCGAATCCATCTGCTCGCCTGCGGCAGTGCAACGTGCAATTGATGGCCTACCTAATTACGCAATGCCTGGACTCGATGGCTTCACGACCGATTACTTTAAAGTCATGACGGCCGTACGCGAGCGGGCAGGAGGGGAAGGTGAGCGCCCGCCCCACCCATTCTGCGAACTGCTCGGGGAAGCCTTCAAGGAAGTCGTCAGACGCCCCGAGGGCCTCCCGTCTGAGATGGTCACCGTCGTGGTCTCTCTTATCTACAAGGAGAAAGGCTATCGTTACGATCTGTCGCGATATCGCCCGATCGCGGTCATGTCGGTCCTCTACAAAATCATGACCCGCTGCATGGCTGATGCCCTGCAACCGTCCCTTCCGTACCTGGTGGCACCAACGCAGAATGCGTTTCAGCGCTCTAAGTATATCTTCGACGATAACCGAACTGTTCTTGATGCAGCCTCTTACCTTGAACAGAATGATAGGGGCGGGGTCTTTGTCTTCTGCGACCAGAAGTCTGCTTACCCGCGCGTCCAGTGGAACTTCTTAGCTCGCGTCATGGAACGCATGAACCTGCACCCCGACTTTCGTCGCATGGTAGCGTCCCTATACGAACACGCCTCGGTCCACATAAAAGTAAACGGACAACTCAGTGACAGTTTCGACCCTCAACATGGTCTGCATCAGGGATGTCCCTGCTCGCCGTGCCTGTATCTCCTCTGCTTGCAAACGTTCATGTCTCTCATGGCAACTGATGATGGAGATGGGGATGCGTCCCACCGCATCCGCGGTATCCAGTTACCCCGAAGGGATGGCTCGCTGGAGGAGACGTACGCACTCGGATACGCGGATGACCTCGTTGGCCTGCTCGCGGACGAACAACAGCTGGTCCGGTTTAAGGAATTGCTCGCCGTGTATGAGCAAGGCTCAGGGGCGGAGAATGACTGGGCGGAGAAAACGGCGGCCATCAGAGTAGGCACCCTTAAATCATCTACAGCGATGCCGGTCTGGGATGGACCGTCTGAGCTGCAACTCTTCGGTCGTGAGTCGGTGATTCGCTACCTAGGTGTATTCCTTGGTGCAACCTCGGGTGTCGCACGTGAATGGGAAAAGCGAACGACGGCACGCGTACGTGCACGCTACGCTCAGTGGACCATGCGGGGAGATGCTCGCTCCGTCTTTGGACGGAACATTGTGGTCCGCAACTCGGTGATGGCGGTCTGCTGGTATTTGGTATCGAACCAATGCCCCCCGAATCTTGATGATATGCTTGCCGCATGGGAGCGTGAGACGTGGACGTTTGTTGAGCAACCGGGCGGCGCGACTCTCCTCCAACCCCAGGGGCGAGACTCAGCGGTTCATGCGGCACCTCGCGCTCTCCTCGTGCAGGACTACCCGGAGGGGGGAGCTCGATGCCTCGACATTGAAACCTTTACGCGTGCCCTCTACATGCGCCATGTCCGCCGCCTTCTTGACCCTGTTGAGCAAGGTTGGAAGGGCATGGTGATGCACTGGCTTGATCGACACTATGGTTTCCTTCGTCAAGGCTACCGCCTTCTGCTCTCTGCCTGCGACTTTCTTGCGGTCCTTGATGGCACTGTCCCTCCGTTCTGGCAAAATGTCCTTGTCTCGTGGGGTATGTTCGCTGCCCCACTGCCACTCGCGGAAGCCCCAACCCCGTCTTCTCCTCGAGATCTGTCTGCGGAAGCTCGCGCTCATACCGCGGCCAGCTGCGACTTCGACGCTATCTGGGATGGGGGCGCCTCGCGCCCTGCCATTCCTCTCACAGGCTGGACTCTGCTCACCGTTGCCCTTGAACCGCTTGCATACAACCAGCTCATCTCTGGAGTGTGGGGAGCGCGTGTTCGTGAGCCCACTCACGCGGCGGACGTTCTTCAGCGTGACCACTCCCGTGGATCTGCCACGCTCACCCGTGTTAGCGCTGCGCGTCGCGATCGTGCAGCTATGGTCCTCCGACGCTATCAGCAGGTAGCGAATGCGGGGTTCACACACGTGGCGCACCTTCTCGTCGTTGACACGGCGCTTGGTCGGATTCGTGTTCGACGCTACGCTGAACTCACCCGACGAGGCCACCCTGCATGTATGGATGCCAAACTATACCAATGCCTCATTAACGGCTTCCCTGCGGCATGGTGGCAAGTGCTAGATGAGGCGTCTGCCTTGCTACGCTCCCGCCTCGAGACGCATGCGTCACCAACACTGGGGGACTTGGTGCGACTCTTCCCCCTCCCTACGGGGTCGTGGGTACGTCTTCCCGATGGCACCGTGCACCAGATCGGGCCAGACGGAATGCCGGCTCAAGGCTCCTCTTTTGAGGTGACCCCCACTAACCGACTCACCGGGTCTGCTCGCCGGATGCCTCCCGGCGTCACCCGTGACCAGATGTGCGAAGTATTTGTTTGGAGGGAAGTTTGGACCCCTCACAACGAGGATGATGCTGCGCAAGAAGAGCGACGTATGCAGAGGGGGGGACGTGGTCGTGCCCACTCTGACCTCGTTTATGGCGGCCCAGTTGAGCTGCCTGGCTTATTGAGTGGCCCTCCAACCCTGGGCTATCCCCATGTGAATGCCAGCCGCTGGACGCTCATGTATGCCCGTACGGATAGACTGCGCCCTGCGGTACCATTCATCTCTGCGGACGCGTCCCATCTGTATGCGATTCAGCTGTCCTACTCACATATTGTCCCCCGTACCCTCGACCCGAACCACCAGAGCGCTACCTCGACGTCGTGGGTGGATGCTCTCGACCACCCTGTGCTGTCAGCGGGGAGCGTACGCCTCGCCCTGTTCGGAGGCTTGTGCTGCCCATCACTCCCACGATGGACGCGTGAGTGTCATTATCGTACGCTCCTGGACGCTTGGCCTTTGGGCAACGACCGATGCCAACGCACAGGGCCGGATGCCCAACTGTGCCGGATCTGCTGGCGGCTAGGTCACTGTGCAGGTCTCACCCGCGATGAGCAACTTGAGACTTTCCGTGAGACCACACGCCATGTTCGTCACGACTGCCGATACGCCGCGGCCCTGATCGATACGTTCGCTCGCGCCGTTGCCTCGATGCTTGGATCCCCAGTGGCGGCTGATCGCCCCCCTGCCTGCCTCCTCCGTGAAGTGGGTGCGGCTCTCCTCACTGGTGTCTGCTCGGGTAAAACCCCCTCTGTCCGCGAACCACTCGCGGTCCTCGTTGCAGAACTCTCCCGTGAGCTCATTGAGCGCCAATGGCGTAACTCAGCTGACGGCCCGCTTGATTGCTCGCCAACCATCTCTTATAACCGGGTACGGACAGCCCTTGCGACTGTCATGCGACTCTCCTGGAGACAAGCTTGTGCGGAGGAGGAGGCGATCCGCATGTGGCTTCAGGAGATCCCCGAGCACGACACCCCTACACAACGTTGGAAAACGGCTTGGGCAGGCTAGGTCCGTGAGGCAGGCTCCGGTGTCACACTGGCACTCCCACTCACCCGCTCTCTCGTCATCGGTGATCATGATCCGGCACCCCCTCTCTCGGTCGTTGTTACGACCGCTCTGCAGGTCAATGGCCGTTATGTGCGGCTCCGGATGGCTGTCGCGCCGGTGCTTGGACCGATTGCGATTGGAACCCTCCTCCCTCCGGCTACTGTGTTTGAACTCCCCCCTCCCCCGGCGGCTCAGCCCCCACCGGAACTCCTCCGCGCTGGCATCCTCTCGATCTACACTGACGGCTCAGGAGAGGCAGATGGTGGGTGGGGGGTTGTCGTCGTGCACGGAGGTCGTGGTACCCAGACCGATGCTACGGCCCGCCACCGTGCTACTTTCTACGGACCGA
>CALGTP010000229.1 GCA_937902105.1 uncultured Actinomycetes bacterium | reverse complement strand
CCTGAACATTTACATTCTTCGCGGCCTGCAACAATGTTGAGGTGCCAATGACGTTTGTTTGGTAAGCCTCGAGCGGGTAACGCTCGAGTAGTGGCAAGTGTTTGAGGGCTGCTGCGTGAAAAACAACCTCGGGGCGACGTGATTCAAAAATGTGGTTGATGGTTGCTACATCACGCAAGTCGGCCAAAACTGTTTGAGGTGTGTCGAGTAATGCTCGGCCATGTATTGACAACTGGACCTCATGTAGTGCACTTTCGTCCCGATCAAGCATGATGAGTTCAGCTGGATTAAATCGAGCAAGCTGCCGGCAAAGTTCGCTACCAATGCTTCCACCCGCACCTGTCACCAACACACGACGATTCACGATGTAGTCAGAAATCTGTTGAAGATCCGTGTGGATTTTGCGACGACCAAGTAAATCCTCGTCAGAGAGGTCTCGGATATCACCCGGATTCAGTGGACGCTCGTGCAAGTTCTGTACCGGTGGAACAATCTTGACATCCATGCCAAGTTTCTGTGCACGAGAACTGATGTCATTAATAAGAGATGAGTCTGCTGATGGGATCGCAATGAGCAGGGTTGTTGCACCAGTCTTAGTCCGTGCTTCGGCAAGGTTGTCCCGTCCACCAATGACTGGTACACCAGAGATACTTAATCGGTGTGTGGTGGGATTGTCGTCCAAAAACCCAACAGGCAAATACGCTGACGAAGGATTACGGAGCAAAGTATTTACCATTTGAATTCCACCCTCACCAGCCCCATAAACCAAAATCTTTGTAGCTGTTTGCTCGGTTGGCCGGCGGAGTTGTTCTCTAGCAAGCCGCCAAACATAACGATTCGCGGCCATGAGGAACACACCTGCAAATCCACCAATCACAATTACGCTGCGAGGGTATGGGTTAAGAGAGCGGTCAAATAAGCGAAACACAAGTAAGAGCGCCGTTGAAATTGTTGTAGTGATAAGCAAGCCAGCAACTTCATCGAAGCTGCCATATCTCCATCGACGCCGATAAATTCCAACGAGGTATCCAACTAGTGCTTGAGTCAAAATCACAACCGGAATGACGCGAAACACCGTGTCTCGGGTCGCAGTCATTGGATCCGGATGAATTTGATAGACGAATCGCCAGTATGAGACAACCATTGCAGTGCACGACAAAACGATGGAATCGAGAACAAATTGAATAACAGAACTTAGAGAATGGAATGAAGACGATCGTGTAATTCGGAAGAGCACGTTGGTTGGTCTGGAACCATTCATAGGTGTTTGATAATTCACAGATCTATAAATCTGAAAGTAATGCGCCGAGCATAAGGTTTTCGGAACGGCTTAGGATTTCAAATGCACCAATAAGTTCGGGTGATGTTGTGAGATTCTTTTGTACCACAAGGACATATCCAACATTGTTTTCTACTAAGTCGCTTAGCGACATTGATTGAATGCGAGACCCGTTCAATAGGGTGATGTAAGCAGATAGATCAGGTGATTGTAGTGACTGTAAAATTGTGGCGGAGTCGAAGTCGTGGCCAATAGGCAGGAGGACGACGGTGCCAATTTTGTGCTTGCGTGCTTCAACAACGATGGCTGCAGATATAGATGTTGAAGCAGCAATTACATTTTTACTGGAGAGTTCGCCGAGCACTTTGATGGAGTTAAGTTCGCCTTGTAGTCTTCTGACACTTCGAATTTTGTTATCTGTTACTGTCAACTGCAAAATTACCAAGATCGCAATAATAAGACCAACGGCAAGAGCAAACAGATAGGTGGATGCTTTCACTGTTGAAATCGTTCCACCAGATGTTTCGGCTGTCTCACTTACATAGGCCAATTTACCTGTGATGGAACTAATCAACTTCTGAATGGCGGTTGCCTGAAGTCGAAGTTCGGGATGGTCAATACCTGTCGTTGACAAAACTGCTTGGATCTGGGTTTCAAGTTGCAGTAATCCACCAGAAATCGATTTCCGTCGCTCTTCTTCCACTTTGTGAACGTAAACATCGATGGCCTCATCGCATTGAATTCGTTCTGACTCAGAACAAGAAAATATGTAATTAGATGCTGCATTGCTAGAGACTGTAAATAATTGTTTGCCATCACCTCCTGCTGCTGCCAACATTGATACTTGTGGTTCGGCACGTGTGACCGTCACGAAGAGTGCTTCTCCGATCGAATCAGTCACTAGCTGGGGTCCTTCTGTGCGAACAATCGCTAACTGATTTTGAAAACTTGGAAACTCCTTGATCGCAGCGGGATCAAGCCCGAATGCGATAAGAGCCGAAGTTTCGTCTTTTGCTCCGTAAGTTTTGCTAACAGTGAATGAAGTAGGCGCACTTTTGAGGTCGCTTTCTTGTGCGAACATGAGTCCAGCACTAACTACTAAGCACAATGGCA
>CALGTP010000228.1 GCA_937902105.1 uncultured Actinomycetes bacterium | reverse complement strand
TTCAAAGGGCAGCACCAAGCGCTGCAACTTCAAGAGATGATCCAGAATCGCGATAACGCACGGAAGGCTGTAATACCTCCACCACTTCGTCCACAGCCATTCTTAGATTGGGTGACTCAACGCTGGGGCTACAATCAGATTGCAGACGAGCAGGACGAAATGTTCTACCCACCTGACACCACCGACCTAACGTCGTCAGAGAGTGTCAGCGACCAATCTCAGAGAATGGAAGATCTCACCACCTCCAATGGCGAGGTTGATACTGCTGTTTCAGTAGTGACGACGGTCTCACAAGAGATCCACCCATTCGAGACAGTGCTGGACAACGCCCAGCTCGCCGCACTCCACGCCCAGAAAGTAGCCGCTTATCAGGCGGGGGTGGCCAGATATCCAATTTTGAAACGCAACCAAGATGGCTCTGCGTTTACAAGAGGAATCACTCTGACCAAGTCAGCAAACGAGTGGAAGGATGCATACAATGCGTACCATCACCCAGCAATGGGGTCACAAGAATCCAATTATCCAATTGTGATTCCCGGAGAACCTGTACAGAACAATACGTACATGCAACTCTGTGTGACTCAGGCTCTCACCAAGTTGACAGTCCTACCACAACTGTATTTGACGGTCGAGGACATCAAGTCCAAAGACAAGGTGCAAGCGTTCATTACATCGCTGACCCGTCATGATCTTCATCCGTTTATTCGGTGGTCAATGATCGACCCTCGCGCTCGTAAACAAATTACGCAAGCATGCGACATGAAGATGGGCGACGCCCGCAGGGACTGGCCCAACTGGTCCAATACAGCCTTCATGGATTTGTACCAGCATTTTTGTGGCAGCCTGCTCCTCGACACTAAGGGGAGTAACACAACGGCCAACACAAAGATTCAACTCCAAGCGAAGCTGGAGACAGCACTCTCAGAGTTCACACGCAATCTATCCAAGGTAGATTTGTGCGCTGATCCGCCAGGCGACAAGGCACAGACGTCAACACAGAAAGTATTTAGCTTCTTGTTGACGGCGCGACAGAGCGAGGCAGAACCGCAGTTCCAAGAGATCTTACAAGATGCTCAGGTCCTGACGGAGGTCACCACACACCTTGTGGGCAAATGCAAGGAACGTAAGTCACAACTTGCGTCCCACCCACGCGTCGTGGCTTTTCGGGAGTTCATAACGAGCTACGAAGCCCAACCCGAGAACGACATCATCACGTTGGACGACTTCTACAAAGCAGTCACGCTATTCCTCACGGAATTGGCGACCAGCATCGATAGGATGACTATCTGGACGACGATCAGACCTGCTCCTCACAACGGTAACAACCCTCCAGGAGGATCAGTCCGAGGAGGCGGCAACACCACCAACTCCGCCAATCGAGGGGGAAAAGGGGGCAAGCCGGTGAAGCTCGCAGCAGTCAAGTCCCAACAGGGCAAACCGGTCGGGAAGCCCAAGGCTAGCACATCAGGAACAAGACCTGAGTCCGCGAAATGGAATTGCAACACGTGCGGCCGACAACACAATTGTCGGGCCAACGGGGAGGAAGGCAACTGCCCTTTCAACCTGCACAATCATCCCGACCGCAACACCTCCACGCAAACATGGGCTCTCTCAGAGAAGGGTCGAGCCTGGAAAGCCAAAGGCATCGATATGATCCCGATGGACAACCAGATGTCTCAGACACTGAGTGGATCTGCGTTTGACATGCAACGTAAGAACCTGGCCACCAAGCCAACCACAGGTGAACCAATATTCACCACCATTCATAGTATTACTGCTAACAATTATGCACGCTTACCTTGCCAAC
>CALGTP010000227.1 GCA_937902105.1 uncultured Actinomycetes bacterium | reverse complement strand
CATGACAATCGTAGCCGGATCCCCGGACTCCTGGGCGACACAAAATTTCGATTACAACTGCGACATGCCGCCCACACATACGGCGGCAGACACAACGTTGGACATGAAGGACCCGGTAAACAACAGAGTACAGCTCTGCCCAGCAGCGGTCCTAGCTGCAGTAAACCGCGGCAACAATATGCAGGCACGTCAACTAATCCCAACATGGCTCCTATTGCAATCTGATTCATGGGCGAGACAGGCACAACACCCGATCCCGCAAGACGCTGTTACACACATGGAACATTGGCTGCTGACAACCAAAGGGAGCGAAATGCGGAAAGCCAAATCAATGCAAGCGGCCCTAAATGCGGCAGCACACGTTGCAAGAACTAGTTCAATCACACTGTTCCACTTCTGCCACGGGCCAGAACACATATCAACCCACTACAAACAAGGTCGAGAATTCTTCCCACGAAAAACACACTATCTTATCATAGTGCACTCTGGCCAGTCACGGAAACGAACGACGTGGCAAAGAATCTTCTGCCATACCCAATCCGTGGGCGATCTGATCGAGTGGGTGCAGTCGATCACGGGCTTGGAAACAAATTCCTTCCTCCTCTCAAGAGCAAAATTTCGCCATGCAACCACTGGGACATACGATAGCAAACATGATATCCTTTTCCAACCAACCGCAACGGAGAGCATGCTACACACATGGATCAGCGACTCGTGGGGCCCGGATGACGAGATGACAGGAGAATTCAACGTCCACTTGACGATGGGACATGAAAAAACAAGAAATCCAACAATTACCGTGGTCTTTGAACAATGGGACATTTCCCATATCCCATTTCGTACCCTCATTAACATGTCTACCGCCCTCCCGCTACATGAAACCAAAACACTCCTCGCAAAATCTATTCGGAGACGCACCGGATGCAACCTACATGTAGACAATATTACCGTAGACATGCCGACACCGCTTACTCACGCCGCCACCGTCCGTTGGCACGTGAATCAATCGCCGTCACGGCCACCGATCCCTGAGCACTGGATGCAGTCCCTACAACCACGGCAGCAGTCAGCCGATGCTACAGACGCCATCATGGTACAATGGGATGACAAAAGCTCTTACATTGGCGTCCATGAATACAACACCATCGACTGCCTCATGAAAATGGTCAGCAGACTCACCGGATACAACACAGGCGCATTCCGCCTACAAGCTACAAGCGGAGGACTAACAGCACCGACGACGCTCGTCCCCACAAATCTCCTCATCACCGACTGCGTCAACCTAGATCACGGTATTACGGTCAATCTCCTTCTCACGCGCCACTTAGACCGAAGGGGAGAATGTGACACAGTCACATTGATGAGATCAATGTCATCAGAATCAGTATGGCTCCTTGGTCACGACTCAGCCCACAGCTACCACATCCAAAACACCAGCGACCTGCGCATGCTCGCTGAAACCATGGCGATCAACGACCAGCACAGGCCCGCCGAAGACATAAGGATCCACATGTCGAATGACCCAAAACCACTTGCTGAAGGCATCCAAGACGTGGAGACAAAAGCGAAAGACCTACACCCACTCCATGAAAGAGCAAGAGTCATGCCTGCGATACAGGAAAAGGAATTTCCTTTTGATGAAGAACTGAGCCCAGACAGCGAGTACCAGGACGACGATACCGAATTGTATATGGACACGACGAACACATACCAAAACCCGGCATTCTGGCCAGTGACCGCTGCGAGAACGACATCGAGGGCCAAAGCAGACCTGCCAATGCTGAGCGAAAACACAAGACACCTTGCGAAACAACATAACATGGAATGGTCATGGAATGCGGACGTATACGCACTCCACAACAGTGCACGGCCAAACATCATGCCACGATGCCACGTGCATGACTACGCAGGCGCCCAACAGATCGCCGCCCTAGATACCAACGACATTCAGGCGATAGATCGCATGTCGATGACGCTACGAGGCCCATATTCCCCAGAACGTGTCCTCAGCTCTCTAACACAACACTTTGCGAGGATGCTCAACGTGACGCACCTTCATGTCAATGGCAATAACACCACCCCTAGAGAACTGAATATGACGGCGATCGCAGAGATGCCACAACTACGTCACTTGGAACTTCACCGCATCATAAACGGAGTATACCTCCCACAAGGAGACAAAATGTCAACACTGACCTACCTCCACTTGGATAAAACAACCCCGCTCCAGGTGACTGATCCTTGGTGGGAGTTTGATGACTCGGGAGAGATGTTCAGGAGAAAGAAACGCCAATCCCGTTGGCACGGCCCATCTACCTTACTACACCTCAACATCCAACGAAATACGTCGACACAGCTGTACCATTGGATCGCCGAGCTCACAAACCTCATGTCCCTACGCATACTCCAACCACGCGCCAGAGCTCCACTAAGACTCCCCTGCCTAGCACACCTGTCAACTCTGACGCACCT
>CALGTP010000226.1 GCA_937902105.1 uncultured Actinomycetes bacterium | reverse complement strand
TGACGGCAATCGGCGCCGACGACCGCCTATTGAAATCAAATTCAAATCCAAATAAGCGGGGCAATTAAGGCACCTCTGGGGTGTAGAAAAATGACATAAGGATAGATTCACTTTCTGGAGGGCCCGTTGCCGGCGCCCTCCATAGAACATGGTTGATGTGTTTACCTAGCCGCCGAAAACGCCGCCAAGATTAACTGGCCCTACCTGAATATCAACCGCCACCGTCGCGAGGTCCGCGGCATTAGTCACGATACTTTCCCAGTACTGATACTGGAACTCTACGGTATACTCTTCGATGAGATCGGTCGAGGACCAGTCCAGCGGAATCGTTCCCAGTGTCGTCGGGAATGCATTCACAAAGTAATAAAATGCCGCATTGCTGCCGGCACGCCTCTTTTGCGTCAGCGTCAGGCTTGTCTGATATTGATTGAGGGTTCTTGCACCGCTCGCATTGTCGTGCCGAGCGATTAGCCTCATCCAATCTTCAAACTTTTTACGGAGACGATAGTTCTCATCGTTGATAATGGTGCAGGTCAGTGTCGCAAACGTTCGGTCGCCTGCAACCTTGAGCTGACGTCCAAAATAGGGCACCGTGATCACACCAACGGTCGACCCCGGAATTTCCGAAATCTTCGTCAGAAAGGGCTGTTCACGTGCCGCTCCGCCGGGAAACTGAATTCCCATTTCGAACAGCGTCGGCCGCGCACCGCCGTCCGCCATGCTGTTACGAAACTCGTCGAGATTAAATGCCATACCTGTTCTCCTCTACCTAGGCGAGCGTTAGACTGCGCCGGTGATTTCTTGGAATGAGACCCCGCTGCGAACAGCCACAAAGTTCAACTGAATGTAGTTAATCGAGCGGCTCGGCTTCACAAAGATGCTTCCGACGAACTCATTTCTGTCAACCACATCAGCGGTATTGTTCGTCCCGTCGCACACCACCAAGAAGTCCGTCAGGCCGCGGCGCGCCTTGACATCCCGCAGAAACGGTTCGACCACATTCTTGAATGCCGATCGCGTGAACTCATCATTGAACTCAAACAGATTCGATTTCGCATACCGCGAAATTGTCTTTTCCAGTGTGATAAACAGCCGACGCACGTTGATGCGATCAAATGCACTCGGCCGCGTCAGCAGCGTCTTGTCACCATACAGCACGACACCCTGACCGGGGAAGCTCACCACAGGATTGACGCCAATCTTATAGAGATCATCGCGGTTGAGTTGATTCGGTGTCCACGCCAGTTTCACGACGTTCTTGATGTTGCCGCGTGTGAACCCCGCCGGCGAGAACCACGTATCGTTTGTCTGGTCGGTTCGCGCTGCCAAGCCCGCGATATCGCCGTTCAGCGGCACCCACCGATAGACATCGTTATACTTATCATACACATATTTCCAGCCGCTATCCATAAACGCATAGCTGCTGTTCGGAAGATTGTTGCGATCGGTCGTGATGGAGGCCTTCTCGCCGCCGAGGTTGTTGACGCAACTAGCCTTCAGCGGCGACAGGAACGCGACGGCATCCTGACGCACTTCAGCGATGTTATTAACGATATAGCTGCCCAACGTCGAGGGTGTCGCGGGTCCAGTGACCAACAGGGCAACGTCGACGGTATCCGTATCAACATAGAGATCCCATCCCGTTTCAATCTGTCCTACGGTGATGTTCTCGTTGTCGTCGTTACCACCACTGAGTGACTTCGTATACGGCAACGAGGTCGCACCAAAGGTCAAGCCCTGCGCGGCGGAACCCCAGTTTGTTGTGGTGCCCACATGCCCCAGCCACCACACATACTCGGACTGACGATTCAGCACATTGACATAGTAGTTGTTGTCGCCGTTCAGCGACTTGCTGTCTGAGGCCTTTGAGACATGCGCATACCGCTCAACCGGCTCGTTCACGACACCACCAAACTTCCCATCTTCATCCACGACGACTACGTGCAGTTCGTCGGTCGTAGCGGATCGGTCCGTTGCAAACTGGCTTGTGCCCGGCGCACGATCGAAGTAGCTCCAGTATTCCCACTGACGCTGCCAGTTGGTCGTCGTAAAAGTGTTTGAGGCAAACACGTTTGTTTGCAGAATCATCGACGTGGTGTTCGTCAACGTTTTTACCTGATGACGCACGCCGCCGAAGGCGATCCAGTCACCCACCACCAACTCCGTAGAGAATGAGGACGACACAGTGCCGGTGACCACGTTGCTTCCGGCGGTCACCGTGAGCGTGCCCGTTGCATTCGATTGGAAGGCCGCGGCCGACGGGCAGACACTGACCTTCAGTGAGTTACCCTTATCGCCCGGCCACTTGGCTGCCGCAAGACCATGCCCAGACACGCCAGAGGAGAAGCTCGCATCCCACTGGGTATCGTTCTTGATGAGCACACCCACAGAGGTGAAGGTGTTGGCGGTTGCCGTGTTCGTCAATGCCGCCGAGACGGTGAGACTGGTGGTATTCGCAATGGCGCTGATGACGGCGGATTCTTCACCATTGAAGGTAATGGTCTCACCGACCACCAGTTCCGTCGTGAAGAGCGTGCCCGTGCCCGTAATCGTCGTGCTGCTGGTGTTGCTGACGGTGCCGGTCCGCGTTTTTCCTTCCGAGGTCGCATTCAGTGCGTTGCTGCTAATCGCACGCACGACGCGGAACGAATTCGAATAGGCCAAGAAGGCCGCGGCGCTAAACCAGTACTGAAAGGTGTTCTCGTCTGGTTTGCCAAACTGCGCGACCAGGTCGTCCTGCGACGACACATTCGTCACCTGAAGACACGGACCCCACTCGAAGGGTCCTACGAACCCACCAGTGGACAATGAAACGTTCTCAATACCAGCGGTCAGATCAAGTTCTGAGACGTTGATGCCGGGAGAAACCTGAAATGCCATAAACCTATCTCCTTCGTGACGTTAGGGATGTGTGATACACGCCAAGACAATATCTTTTCCGCCGAGATAGTAAAACCTTCAGCGGGATACCTGTATTTAGAAATTCCCCACCGTCACTCATTTCCAGAAGTCGTTCTGGTTATTTATATCCGCCGGCGACCAACGATCCCCATCATCGACCCATGAGGTATCGGGTTCGTCGCTGAGAAATCCCGCAAAGGGCTCATCAAGGGTGACGGGATCATATTGATTAATCAGCAGCTTCCGCATGGATAGCCCCACATAGTTCTCAAATCCCGTTTGTGCGGTCAACCACCCCAAGAGCACTAACGTCATCACACAGTCGTCATGGGCACCCGAGTCCGCTTCATAGTTTCGTCCCTGCGCCACGAACGTCGTGAGTTCGCGGATGGTTTCATAATCATAGATCAGCAGTTGATCTTTCTCAATCATAGCCCGCAAGGCCGCACATCCAATGCGTTTCGTGGCTTGCGTCTGCCGCAACCCCATCCTCGACTTGACATGAAACCCACCTGCCAACATCTGGCCGCGCTTGGGATGCATGCGCACGAAGAGGATGTTCTCGTACTCTAGTTCCGCATGGAGCGTATCCGCCACCAGAATGCCGACATCGTTGACTTCCACCAGCGTGTAGGCATTACAGTAATACGCCGCAATATCACGCACGACAGGCGCAAACAGTTGTGGAGTGATATTGTTTCGTCGATAGACCGCAACTTGCCGAAACGGCGAGATCGAGACGTCAATGATATTTATCACACTGTAATCTTGCTCTTGCCCCTGCGACACATCGACCATTGCCACATAGATATGCGCCGGATTTCCTTCCGCATCCGCACGAATCGGCTTCATATAGATTTTGAAGTCGCCGCGGTCTTCTATCGGGGTCATGTAGGACATGGCCGCGAGCTTAGGCGGGAATCAGGGTATTCGCGCTGCCCTGGAAAGAACATTCGAATTCTTGCTGCCACGCCTGTTCGCTTCCAAGATTCTTCCGCATCTCCTCCGCCCAGGCCTCGTCACGATCCGGCACATCGCGCCAGGTGAAGCCGATGGGAAAATAGGAGTTGCGTTTTTCCTGCGCATCATTCCAGATTTTGAAGAAGAGGTTATACCCGTTTGGCGTGCTCACAATAAACAGTTTGGTGGTCTTCCCTGACGAAATCGTCGGGAACACCGAGGTCATAAAGTCGCCCGCAATGTTCTCGGGGACGAACGCAAATTCATCGAGGAACAGGATGTTGAAGGTATCGCCTCGAATCGCACTGGCGCTGGTGCTCTCGGCGCGCACTCGTGCGTTGTTGGCAAGCATGATGAGCTTCTGGTCCCACTTGAGAATGCCCTGCTTCAGGAACATCGGCAGGAGTTCGTAGGACTGTTTCAGCCGGCGGAGCAGTTCAATCGCGGTCGACTCTTTGTTGGCCAGAATGCCGACGCTGACATCCGCATGGAACAGCACATACCAGAGGAAGTAGCCACAGACCACCACGGTCGACTTGCCGGACTGTCGGGAGAGCTTACAGATAACAAAGCGATTATCCTCAAACGCTTTGATGATCTCGCGCTGAAAGGGCCACATCGCAAACGGCACGATACCGTGATCGACGTGGACAATCTTCACATAGTTATTGATGAAGTAGTAGACATCCTCCGCACACTTCACATACTCTTTGAGTTCGTCCGCCGTCAGCGAGACTTCCGCATTCGGGAGCGGGAGGTTGGGGTTGCCGTTGTAGCCTGCGGTGGAGTTGAAGGAGTTCTTCGGCATTGTTATTCGGTCTTCCCCAACGCGCGAAGTTCACGTAGCAAATCAGAGGCGCGCCCCACGAATACCGCTTTCTCAATTGTCACGCCGGAACTCGATGACGTGCCCTCACGAGACTTGGCACGCGTATCTTCTTTGGTCTTATGTAGTAGCAATAACTCTTTATTCGCATTGACGATGGCCGTCAACATCGACGCGACGACTTCGTAGGCACGCGAACTATCGCCGGATTGTGCGAGTTCAATCGCACTCACGGCCGCCTCACGTGCCTGATCGATACTCTCGCGCACGACCGTCCGCGCATAGTCAAAGTCGGCGTCAAAGGTTTCCGCGGCGGGCGACGGCATGGGTTCTCCATGCAGCACGGCGCGCCGAACAGGAGTCTCGTCCGTCAGCGTGGGTTCGAGTTCGAGGAGTTTGTCTAACTCACGTTTCTGAAGTTGTTCATGCTGCATTAGAGATATTTAGGACGATGCGGACGCCGACGGGCTCGCCGATGCCGACGGGCTCCGTGATGCCGACGGACTAATGGACGCTGAGGCTGAACTCGACGGGCTGCGTGATGCCGACGGGCTCACCGATGCCGACGGGCTCAACGACGGCGCAAACTTCCCGAAGTCTTCCACAATCGTCGTCACCGCAGCCTCACGCCCGAGGATCACGTCCGTATCGTCAGACGAGGGGCTCGCAGATTCGGACACCGATGCCGACGGGACCACGGTAATCGCAATCTGTGGAGAAGCAGTATTCGCATCGGGTGCGGACAAATCGCTGCTGCTTGAATTATACAGATCGACAATGACTTTTTGAATGCGCGCCTTCTGCCTGACCGGTCCGTAGAAATAGACTTTCATCGCAAAGTCAAGATCCCACACAATAACGCGGCGCGTCTCAAAGTTGCCTTCGTAGTTATCCGTCTGCGACACACTCTGTAATGTGATCGGCACGACATCCACCAATTCAGGATAGTTGTTCAGCGGCTCCACGGCAATCGTGTAGTCGGGCGTAAAATACGGCAGAATCTGCTCGACGATCTGCATTCCATCCT
>CALGTP010000225.1 GCA_937902105.1 uncultured Actinomycetes bacterium | reverse complement strand
AACCACTGTCAAAGCCAAAACTGAATCATGCGGTGCCCTTGGGGTCACCTGTCTGTTAACCACTCTCAGAACAGGACACAATAACACAATAACACAAAAGCACCTGTTCTGAGAAATGACACAATCGACGCATTCAAATGGTATGGCGGCGATCACACAGTGCAAAGTGACGGCGGTAAACGTGTAATTGCGAAAACCCCGGGAAACAATGAAAAACATTGAACAAGAAGGTAGAACTAGATAGGACAAAGTCAAGAAAGTTTGTTTGCCTTCACTAACGACTGGGAGCGCTAGTGCAAGGCACAGTCAGAATTGTTAGCAGGGCTAATAATTGGGGGGCCCAACGGAGGTAAATCACCCAACCAACAAAAAAAACATAGAAAGAAACGGAAATAAATAAACGGAAGTCAGCTAACAATTGGGATGGCTTGCATGTCCAGCTGGCTGTGGGTTCCGTCCCCTTGTGGTATCGGAACTTCCGTGCGCGGCTGAATTACAGAGGCCGCGGAGCGGTCTGCTGATTGGCTGCGGCTCCTGGGTGTCCAGAGGCCTTGTCGTAGATGGCGGCGCATTCATCTCTCAGCGTTTCTGCTTCGTACACCCCCTGCAAGCTTAAGTTGCAGGTCAAGCCATTTAAAAAATGTAATCGCACCGATGAGCCCTCATGTAGATCGGGCGGCGCGACTTGCAGTTTGAGGGTCGCTGTCGACTCCGGCCTCTGCACGCGCTTTTTGTCCACGAAGAGGAAGTTGCCCAACTGTAGTTGGAGTCTGCCAGACATCCGTCCATCGTCGGTGCCGAGCCAAGACACCGATGCATGTTGCCTGTCTGAAGCAATTGCTAGCCAGCGTCCTGCCACAGTTGCTGGCTGGAGGCCTTTAGCCGTGTGGGCAGCTTCGATACGTGCGTTGATAGCTTGAACAGTTAGAAAAGCTTGTTCCGCAGTAATCGAACCTGTGGTGGAAGCTGCAGCACCGGCTGCGGTACCGTCAGCAGCTCCTGTCACTGCTGCCTGCTGGCCGTAGGTCGTGCCAGCTGCTGCCTCAGCTGTGCTGGCGGCTGCGACTACTGCGGTTGCTGGGAAGCGTCCTGCAGCAGTTGCTGGTTGAAGGCCTGCAGCCGTAGAAGCCCCTGCAACACCTGCTTGAACAGCTTGTTCCACAGCACTCAAACCAGAGGTCGAAGCTGCAGCACCGGCTATGGCGCCAGCCGCGGTACTTGCAGCTGCTGCCTGCTGGCCACACGCATTTCCAACTGCTGCCTGTTGCCTGGTGGTCACACGCCGGCATGCCTTCGCTCTGGCGAGCTCCACGCGTATTTCCGCGTTACCGGGGTCAGCGCGGGCGAGACACCCGAGGGCCTGCGCGGCGTCGTCCCAGCGCTGCAAGCCGAGCAAGGCCTTGCCTCTCCTGAAGCCAGCCTTGCTGTGCGATGGCTCTGCTTCAAGCACGGCTTCTGCATCCGCCAGAGCCTCACAGCATCGCCCGAGCTTCAGCAGGGCAAGTGAGCGGTTCGACAGCAGAGGTATCCTGAGTCCATCCACGTCTCCCGCACATTCTACTCCTTCGGTGTAAGCGGCCACCGCCTCCTCCAGCCGGCCGCGCTGCATCAGCTCGTTGCCCCGCTGCCGGGCCTCTTCTGCTGTGCTGGCGGCTGCGGCAGATGCAGTTGCTGGCCAGAGTCCTGCAGCGGTTGATTGTTGAGGGCCCGCAGCCTGCAGCGAACTAGTAGCCGAAGTCTGCTGTGTGAGCACCGGAGCTGGGCATGAGTCTGAAGCCTGCACCGGGGGAACGGGATCGGCTGCCTCTGCGACCGCAGTCTGTGCTGTGGCGGCCACTCCCGCAGCTTTGGCAGCATGGCCAGCAACTGCTGCATGCTGGGCTGGAGGCGGTGGCGGTGGCGGTGGAGCAGGTGGCGGTGGAGCAGGTGGGGCTGAGTTTGGCACTCGTGCTGCGGCTGCTG
>CALGTP010000224.1 GCA_937902105.1 uncultured Actinomycetes bacterium | reverse complement strand
AAGTAGCCTTTCCTGATTCGTCAGGCGCGAGCACACACACACTCTTTGAGTGATTATGGGCATCGTTGTTGTCCACAGTCACATGAGCTGTTGTGATTTATGTCAAGATGACAACGTCGTTTGCACGCGCCGCTGTTGGGACATGTCTGTCTTACAAAAGGCAGTAGTGGCACCGCCGATAGCTGCCGAAAAGCGGGATTTTGTTGATCCCCGGCTTGCTGGGACACTTGTCTCGTGGGAGCAGGAGGATCCGGCATATCCACATGTTTGATTGGCACTCTGTTCACCGATTGATTATCACAGTGTCCGTTTTCGGTTTGAGGACGATGTACTGCGTCACTTTGCATCATTTCGTGGTATTCTCCACGCGAGATGGGTGGCGCTGGTTGAACGGCACCTGGTATGGATGAAACTGCAGGGCCGTCAATAAACTGGATCATTTTTCTTTTCACCCTATCATATATACCGCCATCATGCGAGGTCGCAAATCCAAGAATTGTGCAGTGGCTCTTCCCTGAATGGTCTGTAGCAATGTTTTCAGCAATCTCAGTGCTCCTCCCACATTGGTTGCAGAACTTCGAGCTCGCGGTCATGAAACTTTGGCATGCTGCGCATTTTAGCATGTGCCCGTGAGCATTTCCCAGTCTATCATAATATGTAGGGGCGGGAGCGCCGTTAGAAGGAGATCCCACGCTTTTATGCGTGTCATCCTCTGCCTTACGCTTAGAAACGGTTTTGATCTGGATGGCTGTCATGGCTTTGATGTGGCCCTCGTAATTGACAACTATCTCATGATCTTTTCGATCGGCTTCTGTAATTGAGGTTCTATTGATGCAAAATTGATTGTGGTTAAAGCTGTTTAGGCGAACGTTTTCGTTTCCGACACGTGTCATTTCATAGTAGCAATTTACTCCAGCAATTTGCAATGAATGAATTTCCCTTTTCGTACCAATGCGATGTTGTTCCAAGTTCTACTCTCATTTGAAATGCTGTTAGCAACATCTTTGCATGTTGACAGCATATCATTTTTAGCAGCGGGTTGTTCTCTGTTTATAATATCGCGCCATTCGCCTTCGGGTACCGTGACATGGCGCTCCCCTCCACGAGCCCCGCCGTTGGACTGCACCTGGAAACGGGGAAGCCCGCCAAACGATTCTTGTCCGGATCCAGCGAATGGATTATTTGATCTAGCAGCGCTTTGTTCATTCAACCCAGCAGCAGCAGCAGCAGCAGCGCCAGGGCCTCCTCCATCGGATCCAACCCCAGCACACCCGCACGCACTACTTTGCCTGAGTGTTAAAGCGGGATTATTGTGAACTTCGGGGACATGGCCTTGCCTGGCACCGGCGCGTAGAGCAGGAGGACCCGCTATAGCTTGCCCAGAGGTGTATCTGCGTAAGTATAACGACAGAAACTCCGGGCGAGGTTCGCGCGACTGAGGAAAAAACACAAGGCCAATTTCCCGAGCAGATGCCCCGTCGTCGCTAGTCTCAAACCTGCCCCCAGCTCAGCCACCGCCTCCGCTTCATCCGGGAGCGGTATTCGTAGAGCCAGCAACGCGGAAGATGCTGTTATCCACTGCCACTGCTTATGCCTCTTCAACCCCTTGTATAGGAGGATCAGGAGATCCGTACCTAGCTGCCACCACAGGCCGTTCGGTTCCGAAACTCCCCCGTTCCCCGCAGTGACCTTGCATCAATGTGTAGGCCATACGTTCCGACATTGTTTCAAGTCAACAAAGGACCCTGCTAGAAGACTTTAGCAATCCATAGCGAATGTGTAAGTTGATACAATTTAAAAAACCCTCGTGACACAATTAAGCAAACCTTTAGGCACCTGGGCCACCGCACGGTACCAAGCAACTGAAACTTAGTTGTGGGCAGGATACGAAGCTGATAACCTGTGATTTTGCTAGCTACAGTGCTTAACAAGTGTTCCATGATATGCACAACAGCACAATACAGCAGCAGCA
>CALGTP010000223.1 GCA_937902105.1 uncultured Actinomycetes bacterium | reverse complement strand
ACAAGGACGACCGAGTTGACCACCGTCACCTGATTTAGCCCGACTCTGGTTCGTATGTGCCCGGAAATAGCCATAATCTGAGTTCTATGAGTTTTCCCAACCGTTCCCGTTTGGCCATCGCTGCCTTGTCCCTCGCAACATTGAGTTCATGTGGCGGTACCTCTACGAACGGCAATCCCTCAGACACAACAGCAACAAAGTGCGCTGTTCCCAGCGACCTCACTTTAATGGTCATGGCTGTTCCGACGATTCGCTGGGATGCATCTGCCTACCTTGCCCCCGCAGGCGACATCAAAATCGTCTTGGCAAATACGGACAGCGTAAAACATGTTTTGGTCGTACTACAAGATGACAAGGTTGTGGGCGATCTCGAACTAGTCGTCAACAAGCGCGGCGACTGCGATGAAGGAACAATCAATCTCGCTGCTGGCGAGTACAACATTTACTGCACTATCCCCGGCCATGGTGGGATGAATAGTTCACTAACTGTTGCGTGATTAGGCCTTGAGAAAGATTTCGCTCAACACGTAGAGCACAACGAGCAGCGCCGAGGCGCTGATGATTGTATTCTTGTGATTGTCATAGGGCCACAACAATTTGTTGGTCGCAGCGGTGCCACCAAATTTGCCAAGGGCATTGAGTTGAAGAATTGCCCCGAGGACTGCGGCAACAATCACGAATGTCCATGCGCTACCCGCTGAAACGTTTTCGCCAAATGCTCCACCAGCGTAGAAGTGAGTTGGTCCCACCATGAAGAACAGCATTGAGAAGGAAAGGATCACGTTTTGTCGACTTGCTAGCAAAGCCCGACGACCAGCAGCTGGCACTCCAGCATCTGCTTCGCCACCAGCCAAAACATTGGCGGCATTGGCCAAAACGACCTTTTGGTGTTTCCAAATGATCATCCACACATTGGCGGCCATTGTGATGCCAAAAATCATTCCGACGAAGATCGTGGCGTCATGAGCAAGATCATTGCCCTTCAAGTCGCTCATGTAGTCCTGCATGTAATTCTCGGTCACACCAATAATCAAGAGACCTAGGACCAATGTGGACAGAGCGGCCCAACGGAACCACCACAAGGCACGACGGGCAAGTTTGTCGATTGCGATGTTGCGGGCTTTGCCCTCATCGCCGTAGGCCGCAAAAGCTGGCACCTGCACGAAGTTGAAGTAGTACAACAAACCGATCCAGGTCACGCCGGCGAGCACATGTAGCCAACGTACTAAGAACGTCAGACCATATTGAGTGAAAATTTCCATGGTGATTTCCTCCATTTAAAACACATCACTGTCAAAAGACAGTCACCCCTCAAGTCGGAGGGGCAACCCCACGGTAGCAAAGAAAGACCGCTCAAGCGAGTGATGTCAGCAAGTACCTTGAGACATTTGCGCACTAGCCTGAAGGTTCGGAGGTCAGTTCCCCATGGCTCATGAATTCATTTACACCTGTTACAAGTTGGCGCGCCACTATCCGCCCGATCGCACGGTGCTCGAAAACATCTCTTTATCCTTCTACCCAGGCGCCAAAATCGGTGTCATCGGCTCCAACGGCTCAGGCAAGTCCAGTTTGCTGCGCATTATGGCTGGCCTCGATGATGGCTTCTCCGGCGATGCCCGACTGACACCGGGCTTTACCGTGGGTTATCTCGCCCAAGAACCTCAACTTGACCCCAACAAAGATGTGTTGGGCAATGTCATGGACGGAGTCGCCCCCGTCAAGGCACTTTTGGATCGCTATAACGAGGTCATGGCGATGTGGGCCGATCCCGATGCCGACTACGACAAAATTGGCACATTGCAGGCAGAGCTTGAGGCCAAAATTGAGGCCGCCGATGCCTGGAGCCTGGACCGCAATGTGGAAATCGCCATGGACGCCCTGCGTTGCCCGCCCAACGATTCTGATGTCAACACATTGTCGGGTGGAGAGCGACGACGCGTGGCCCTATGTCGCCTACTGCTCAGTCGACCTGACCTTTTGTTGCTTGACGAACCGACTAACCACCTTGACGCCGAGAGCGTGGATTGGCTTGAACGCTTCCTCAAAGAATACCCAGGCACAGTTGTAGCCATTACCCACGATCGATACTTCTTGGACAATGTCGCTAAATGGATTCTGGAACTTGATCGCGGGCGCGGTTTTCCATTTGAAGGCAACTACACCAGTTGGCTCGTGCAAAAACAAGAACGCATGCTCAAAGAAGAAAAAGGCAACGAGAACCGTCGTCGTACTCTTGAGCGCGAATTGGA
>CALGTP010000222.1 GCA_937902105.1 uncultured Actinomycetes bacterium | reverse complement strand
GGTCGCCGCTTGTCGGTGCAGGGATTTCGTCGTCGTCGGGAGTGTTGGGGTAACTGGTGTCGTCCATATGGTCTGCCATGGTTCGGTGGTGTCGCGTCGGGGCTGGGGTCTCGATGGATTGTCCGTAGCGCTCGCCATTGTTGTCCGCTCCTGTCGCTGGGTCGGGTGGGGTGATGTCATAGACACCCCTATTGTTCGCCCTTATTTCTTCAACGACACTGGGGTACTGACTAAACTCTGGAGGGCTCTGCCGTGTGTGAATCGCACCCCTCGTGTGCACCCTTTCCAGTGTTGACGGTACTGATCGTAGCCACGCCAATAATGTACGATATTCATCAGCGTCAGTTGGGATTGTGCCTCCTCCTCGTGCGTAGGTGCTCAAGAGGGACCGGTCATCGTGGTGCTCACCATCGCTGGTGGGGAGCGTATTGTATATCACTGCCCTCTCTTGAATCTGTGGAGCTGAACGCGGTCCTTTGGCTCGTTTCGGAGCGCTGTGGTGTTCTGTTTCCCTTCTGGGCAATACTGCCTCTCCTGGGTACTCTACGGGGACTGTTTGTTCTGGTTCTTGAGGTATGTCGTAACTCATCATGACGTAGCCTACATCTAGCGCTTCAGGTTCGTTTGTGATAGTAGCCAATGTTGCTCGTCCCTCTCGGCTGTTGGAGACGTTTTTTCCCATGGTGGCCGCAGCTTTCTGGATTGCCTGGTTGTGTTCCTTCACATGCACCTTTTGGTAGTCCGTCAGACCCGAATACTCCAGGTGGCTCATTCGCGGGTAAGGAACGAGTGGTCCAAGCATCTGGAATCCTCTTTTATGATCTGCGCGCTTGACATGTCCGCTGATGTTCTTTGTGGATGGACCAAGTGTCTTGGTTTCAGGGTTCGTAGCCGGGATATCACGCACTGCCGTTGTGAATATAGAGACTGGTGCGACAGTCTCGAGGGCCTTCTTGGTGACCTCTACCCGATCCTTAGCCATTAATACGGCTTCGTCGAGAGTCAGCGGCGCGGGCACGATCTTGTTTTTGATGTCTCGCTGCAGTTGGACGTATTTGGAGTCGAGGCGGTGTGTGAAGAAGAGCACCATCTCACGCTCATCCGCGAACGTGTTGCCAAGGATCTCATACCCATAGTTGTCTTTCAATCCTTTTTGCTTTCGGACGAATCGATCTCGAAAGTCCGTTAGGCCTTCGTTCTCGTTGGAAGTGCTGTTCTTCCGTATGGCTAAAAAGTCGGCGATTGCCTCTGCCTTTGAAGTCATCTTACGAACGGATCCGTTACCCTCACGTTCAGCGATGAGTATCCGTTTGAGTGCAAGAACGGTTGCTACCGGATCTGGGTTGGCTAGCTCGTCGTTCATTCTAAAGATCGGGTCCGCGGACGCCACTGCCTTTGCGCACTCTTCAAGTAAGTGAACGATTATGGCATGGCTCTGCGACCGTACTAATGGTAGGTTGATAGTCTCCTGCGATACCGCCTTGGATAACGCATTCTCTACCACCTTGCCTTGTTCAAGGTCGGTGATGTCGTAATCTGTCATAACTTCATCCAGCGTCCTGAACTTTGGTGTGTAATTCACGCCCTTGTCGAGGACGGACACCATTTGCTTCTTGAGCAAGCCCTCCGGTAGCATCCGGACGAACTTGGCAAAGTCCTCAAACCACTCAG
>CALGTP010000221.1 GCA_937902105.1 uncultured Actinomycetes bacterium | reverse complement strand
CGCGATGGAAAGTTGGATCCTCTTGGCGTTCCCATGTACCGTCTGGGTTGAGGAGGTCAGTGCCAAAACATCGCGCGTAGGCCTTCCGCAGGGCCTCGTCCACCTTGGCCGCGAGAGCGCGCGTCTCCGAGGGGAGGTGCGTTCCGAGGAGGTAGTCGGCGCGGCACTGGAGCGAGTAGTAAATCGCCGTACTGGCGCAATGAGCGGACTCGTCTGCAAGTGCATCTACAACCCTGGGAATAATTCCCGGTGTCATGGGGTCGGTGTCGTTACAGAGGCGGTCTCCTTGTGCGTCAAGGAACGCGGCGATGAAGGCCTTATCGCCGAGGGCAGCCCCACATGTGATGACACCGTATGAGCGGCAGTTCTCTGGTACCGCGGCGCGCGCTGCGTTTGCAGCCTGCTTCGCCTTGTCTGCCGCCTCTTTGGCTGCTGCCTGGTGATTCGGAAGCGCGCGCTTGGCTTCTGCGATTGCCGCCTCTGAAGCAGACTCAAGGGCTTCGATGGTCGCTCTGAGGGTGTTGTCCGTGATGTGGTAAGGGCGCTGGAGCCAGGTGGGCGCGTTCTCTGTTGCTTCCGCTGTTGTGGCATAATACTGGAACTTATCCTTGTTTGGCTGAAGATTGCAATCGGCGAGGCGCTCGAGAAGGAAGTATAGGGCGCCGTCAGATCCGTCTGGGCGGGAGCCAAAAACGAGGTCTGGAGGGCCGTAGATGTCGCAGTCGTCTTGTATGGCTTTTATCTCTACCCCCGGAAATTTCGCTTCTGTCTCTTTAAGGGGCCCATTGATGAGGGCCGGGAAGGCAATGTTGGTTAGGGGGCTCCCTTGGGGTCCCCCCGCAGTTGACGTTGCAATCTTAGTGAAGCCAGTGTTAGAGCTTGAGTTTCGCATGTAGACATTACCCCCGTGGGCGGTGTCGGCGCGGTGCGCTTGTGCGATGGACTTGAGGTCTGGTCCAGCTGCGTCGAGAGATGCTTGGGCCCCTGACCGCTGGTACGCGTTGTGGGCGTTTTTGAGATCCAGACATACCAGAACAAAGTCCGCTGACTTCCTAATGGCTTGCTCAATCTTGAGTTTTGCGCCGATAATCTTAATCTCGCATCCACCGGTCACTCCCACTGCGAGCTGTTGAGGCACAACGAGCGCTCGGGCGGCAGCGTTTCCGCGGCGCTGGATCGTCTTGAGCCATATCGAGATATCAATGTCCCGCGCATTGGTCGGACGGGCATCTGGAGTCTGTCCTTCCGGCGCGGGCTTCTTAACTAGTGGGGTGATAAGGCCGCTGTTGAGCACTTGTCGCAGCCATGTGGGCATCTCGCAGCTGAAGTAGACTTGCCCGAGCAGTTCGAATGAGTCCTTGGCTGAGGTGTCGGGAAAATTCCCTGTGAACAGTTGCTTGATGGGTCCTGCTTGGAGACCTCGTGGTCCTACTGATGTGAGAGGCTTGGTGTCTTTGACCACGTCGGGCATGTTGTCAAGGATTGGTCGCTCCCCTGGAGTAAGGTCATCATTATTCTCAGTCTCGTCGGGATGTTTCTCTGTCATCTGTGCTACGACTTTTGGGTCCTCCGTGTTGGCTTTGCCGTTGCCCTCCACGTATCGTAAGCCGCGGCTAACGTATCCTTGATAGAAGCGCTTGATGCACAGTGTGACGCGGCGGGAGGGGCTATCTGGCTTCGGTGGTTTGGCCTGTCGTTGAGCCTTAGCTTTGTCAGCGCGCCATTCAGAAAGGAGGCTGCTGAAGTCCCCCGCCGTGAATTGAGTGAGTCGGCGTTCTATGATCTTTGCGTTGCGCTCCTGTCCTCGTCCCGGGTCGCGCAGAAAGATCTGTGGCATGCCAAGATACCAACGGGCGGCTGTTCCGATGCGGCGGTGGCGAGACGGACCATCAGAGCAAATTGCTTCAAGGAGTTTCGTGGTGATAGCCGAAAAGACTTGCCCCCACTGACGTAGGCAAGGCTTGGGTACCCAAAGGACATGAGCCAGACTTGATAGGGCAAAGTCGTCGATATCAAAAGCGTTGACGGCCTGGAAAGTGTTTGGAATCGGGGCTGTGGGATTGGTGAGGGGCGCTTCTGCCTTCAGGGGTCCATGGCGGTCGTCGTAGTCCACGTCGGGCTCGTAGTGCTCATCTTCATCGTTCTCTCCGCTACCGTTGTGGTCGTGATTGCGGGCGGAGTCGTTGGCTCTTTGAGTTGGCTGGGTCAGATCCTCGAGGCGTACATTCTCCGCTGTTGTTGAGGCGGCCGCGGCGAACTCCTCAGAGTAGTACTCCGGATAGTCGTCGAGCTTGGGCTTGTCGTTTGCGGACTGGTTCCTGGCAGGGTAGCGGTCTTGCTCCAATTTTGTCTTGAGATAGTCCAGGGCGTAATAGACTTTCTTCGCGAGGATTCTCACCCGCGCTGGTTGTTGCGTCACTTTATCGGGATGGAGCTTTCGTTGGCACGCACGGAGTTTGAGTTTGACTTTGTCCAGGGTAATGACTGTGTGGCTCTGGAAGCTAAAGGCTGTTCGCATGCACGGAATTGAGCGATGGTCGAAGGTGCCGTTTTGTAGGTGCTCTCGGATGCCATCATAGATCTTCTTGAAGTAATTCCATTCCGGCGTGCTCACAAGGCCTATTGTGCCAGTAGGACGGGTTGCAACAATGTCGGCTGCAACCTCGTTTCGTGAGAGGTCTTCTTCGTCTCCGTCGGTGTAGATGACGTGGAAGCTCCATCCGCCATCATCGTCTGGGGGCGTGACCTTGGTGATCTTGCCCAGGAACCATGCGTTGTCAAAACGTCGCAAGACGTGGTGGTGAAGCCACCTGTGTCCATCAAAGGCCGGATCGTCGGGCGGCGTGCTCTGATCGACCTGAACCTCGGGTGACATGGGAGGGACGGTGCGTTCTCGGGCTGAACCTTCACTGGACGGAGAGCTGGTCCTGGGTGAGTAGCTATCGCTTTCCGTGTCCTCCGGTGGGGTCGTTGGTTGGGGCTGGCGGCTGGGGTGTGTTGTCTGTTCCGCTGCTGTCGGAGCTCTAGCTCTGTTTTTTCGCCTTCGTTTTGGTGTGAGCCATGGGTCTTCGTGGCGGGTACCAAGCACTAGGTTGTCTCAGTGGGCTGCGCAGGTTCTTCCGTACACTAGGTTGATTGGTGTTGCGTTAGGCGCACCCGCGGTGAAGACTAGTCGGTAGAGTTCGATGCCTGTGGAGTCAGTCTGAGCGAGTTCGTAAACATCCACGCGGGCGTGTTGTTCTTTGCAGTATGCGTAGATTTCAAGATACCCTCCCCAGTGTGCCCTGTCGTCGCTGGCAATCGATTGTAGACGTGTCATTATGGCCTCGTATTGTGAAGCGCTGATTCGGGCTTGAAATTCATTGTAGGCGGCATCAGCGAATGACCAAGTTGAACCGTCTAGGGTGGCTTCGAAGTGTTCCCGGATGTACCTCGCGATTTTTGCTCTGAGCGTAGTTGCCATTGCTTGGTCGTCCCGGCCGAGCAGGGAGTAGAAGAGGCAGAGCCCATCTATGGTACTTCGATTGTTAACATATTCTTCGACAGGGTCGATGTTTTCGGGCGCAAGTTGGGCTCCGAAGCACGCCAGTGACGCCCTCCTACCTTCTCCTCCCGTGCCAAATTGCCGTGGGTGGTTTGTGGTGAAC
>CALGTP010000220.1 GCA_937902105.1 uncultured Actinomycetes bacterium | reverse complement strand
AGTCCCCACACATTGCGCGGTGGGGCGTCTGCTGTACAAACTGAGAGTGGTGTACAAACCGAAAGTAATGAGAACATTGCGTTGCCACCGGCATGCCAACCGCACACCTGTGGCTCGGCCTGCGCCATCTGATGCAGAAGCGCGGCTTGATATGTCTGCAAAAATCAAATAAACTACCTGGCAGGCCAAACGCACACTAATAGCCTGACTGTCCATTCACAATGATCACGCTCCAATGCGTGTATCTGAATCGGGCACAGCCAAGTTGATCGACACAGCCCTGAAATGCACACGCAAGCACACAAGGACAAGGGAGAAGGAGAGAACCGAATTGAGAGAGAGAGGAGGGAGAGAGAGAGAGAGAGAGAGACAGGGGGAAGAGAAGTGGCTGTTGCAGTTGCGTGGCGTGGCTGTTGTTGCTGATGCTGGCGTTGCTGCTGCCGTGGGCAAAGTGTGTGTGTGTGGTGGTGGTGGTGGTGTGAGTGCGTTCACTGGATTTCGGAAGTGGTCGTGGTCGCGGTCGTGGTCGTGGACGTGGTCGTGGTCGTGGTCGTGGACGTGGTCGAGGTCGTGACCGTGGCCGTGGACGTGCGACGAAGCACTAGCCCATCCGTTTCAAGTGGGCTCGTGCGTTGGCTGTGCGGACGGCCACAGCCAGGCGCTGCAAAAGCGAGCGGTAAAGCTCACTGGCCGGCCTCCCAACCCTAGCCGCAGCTTGCCTGGCAACTTGCTTGAGCACGGCCGAGGCCTCAGGGGCCCACGCGCCACTGGTTTCACAGACCATTGGCAGGAAAGTAACGCCTTGAGCTGCACAGGCAGTAGCAGTGTTCAAATGGGCCCGCTTGGTCTCGGAATACGAGATGGCTGCGTGCAGGGCCACATTTGCTGCTGTGCCGACATAGGCGGCTTGGTTGGGGGAGGTGACTGCGAAGTCCAATGCTGCAGGGAGGCCGCCGTACCACAGAGGAAGGTAAACATCGGCAGGGCGGCGCGCATTCCCTGGTTCATGCGGCCGTATCGGCAGGAGCAAGCCAGGTCTCTCGAGCTCAGCCTGGATGCCTGCCTCCTGCACGCAGAACGAAAACATAGCATTGCGGGCTTTGTTGTGGCGTACAGTTTTGTCGCCACCAGCGATGCAACAGCGGCAGTGGTGTCCTCGGATGTCGAGCACGGAGTCGCAGAGAGGGCACCAATCGCCAGTGCCTTGGTCCATGCACAACCGGTACTTGATCTCAGCAACGAACTCAGCAGCAGGGACGGCCAGGCCCTTGACTGTGGAAGGGACGACTGTCCAGAAGTCCTTCGCTCCATCCTCGCACTCAGAAATGAGGGTAGCCCTATCAGAGCTAGTGACGCTTGCCAAGCGGGCGGAATGCCCGGCGGCGTCGAGCTTGATGGACAATTCTTTCTGCTTCATAGAAGCCACCTGCGGGGCAGTCACATGTTGATCTGCAGGGAGGTTGGCGTTGAAAGCAGTTAAGGCGGTGCCAAACTCGGAGGCCGGATTGTCACCCTCGAGCCTGAAAAGAGGGTCAATAGAGTGGCACAAGGTGCTTGCCGAGGCCGCGGAGGCGAGGAAGGCAGCTTCCTTGTGCAGGTGAGCACTCCGGAGGCCTAAGCCCGCTTTTGAGAAGCCCCTGCAAGCCTGACCCCACTGCTGTTGGTCAGGAAGTAGCCCTGTAGCTTGGGAAAAAGCAGCCTGGACACTGTCGTCGAAATGCCGTAAAGCAGAGGTGTGTAGCCCGGGGGGCGTCATCCTCATGCTGTGGGTGACCTTGCAAACCCCAGCGCATTTTTGCATGAGGCGGAGAGACACCTGAGGGTCTTCCAAAGAAGAGAGGCAGTCCAGGAGCCGGGACGCCTTGGCAACCTTACCTTCGGTGTACTCTTCGCAGAAAGCAGCATCCCCTATGGCAGCGCCCAGAAGCTCGAAGTTTCCCCCAGTCAGGACTCTGGACTCGTTCGTTTCGGCGTCTACTAAAAGCTCGCGGGGGAAGAAGGTAGAGAGCTCAACATCCGCAGCATCACCTGTGAGCACGAGTTCGCACTTGCTGACCTTAAGTTTAAGACCAAGCTGCAGGCCGCGGGATTGCATCATCTGAAAAGCTGCGCTGACTGCCTCAACGTCACCAGCCAGCACCCCGTCGTCCAAGTAGAAAACGTCCAGGTCAAGTTGTGGGCCGTCGCCGGGAAGGCGAGCGAGGTCAGCCACCAAATCCTGCACAGCCACTGCGAAGAGGAGCGGGCCCAGGGGGTCCCCCTGCTGGACTCCAGCAGCTGAAGCCAAGGTGTGTTCACCAAACTGTAGGTTAGTCTGGGCCCTATAACACCAGTGTGCCCACTTAGCAAGTCCAGGGAAGGCCTCGCGGCATTTGCGTAGGAGATGTTCCCGGTCGACGTTGTTGAAAGCGTTCTCGAAGTCCAGTTTTACAAGACATTTGTGCCTGTTGTTGGAATGTCTTTGGACCCAGGCTCTGGAAGCGTGCACAGCTGCATCAACCCCGAGAGGGCATGCAACTCCGACCTGCAAAGGTGCGAAGTAGGCGGCGGCATCATTTTTAGCAGTGGCGCACAACGCCTTACCGGTGATTCGGCGCAAGACCTCGCCTATGGCTATGGGGCGCACGCCACCCTTGGGCTTTGGGACAGCCACCAAGCCGGCGCCAGCTAAGTAGGGAGCCACGGCCGCAGGCGCCTGACCACGGGCCAGCAAGTTGACGACGTCCAGGAGTTGGTTGAGGGCGATGTCTTTGTAAGCAGGAGTCATGGCATCCAAGACGTGTTGCACCCGCAAACCAGTAGGGCCAGCAGCAGAGTCAACTGGGAAGCTGCGCAAGGTAGACTCCAAAGTCTCGCGGTCGATGTCAGCGGCCTGGGGAAGCTGATCACCATCAGGGCACCCGGGATCGGGCTTAGTCGGGTGGAGAGGCCGTAGTAAGCGCAGTGTGCTCTTATCAGCGGGCAACGTGCCATTGCTGAGCAGAGCGGCACAGGCCTTTTTGTCAAACCCCTCTCTGCAAAGAGCCGTGGCTCTGCGGCGCCGAGAAGACTCATCCTCCTCCTTGTGAGGGTTGGCTCTGCGAGCCATAACATCCTCCCACAGAGACTCGCGATGGCCTGCCTCCCAGCGGCTCAGGCGCTCGAGGGTGAAGGCTGCGGCGGCTCGCTTGTTTTTCTTGCCACCACGCGGAGGAGCAAGGAGGACAGCTTTAGCAAGCATGAGGACCTCGAGCCAAGCCTCGTCGGAATTGTAGGTAGCAGCAGCAGCAGCCAAGGCCCTGGTGAACACCTGCGCCCAAGTCGCGCGCGCAGCAAAGGGCACCCGCTTGAGAGTGCGAGCAGGGGCGGCCACAACTTCAGCCATGCTGGGCAACTCGTCAGTGTTAGGCTGGGGCACCGATTCGCCGGAGGCGTTGTGGCCCTGGGCTTGGACGTGGCTCCTGGCATGGCTTCGCTCAACTGGCACGCAGGTGGGGTGGATACCGCGGCCGACGGCGACACAGCCGCGGCAAAGCCGGCATTGCTCTTTTCTGTTGGCAACCATCCA
>CALGTP010000219.1 GCA_937902105.1 uncultured Actinomycetes bacterium | reverse complement strand
GTTAAGAAAGTGCCCAACCCTCTGATCGCTCTGAGCGTTGCGTGTTGTCAAATTTTTGCTCGCTTAACTAAACCAGCACACCCTCACATCGAACCATTTCCTGCCCCCAGAGGCATGTTACTAACAAGCAACATGCCGCTACGGGCCGGACAGTCTGACAGGAGTTTCCCTAACAAGGAGAATTAGGGCCCCCCGCAGGCAGTGACGGATCAAATTGTTTCTTTTCAGTGTGACAACTAGGTTGTCATGTTCAAGTTTTCGCTTGTAATTGCAATGGCGGGACTAACCATGAACACGCAGCTGACCACGGATTACTTGCAGACTACCATGACGGAGTGGCTGACCGCAGAACCGAAGACGCTGGAACTGAATGCAGCACTTAAGGATTTCCGAGGAATATGCCAGCTGGCACCTGAGAACCCAGGCAACATTTCCACGACTGGCAGCAATAACTTTGAAAGACTACTTCCCTTAACTCAGGCCGTGTCTGAGCTTAAGGATTTCTTTTTACACAAACTTATTCCTAACACAGCACGCTGTCTAAGGATAATTTGCCCTATCATCTCGCCCTACATGGGTGGCGTCCAGGAGAATGAATATACCCAGCTCACGCATGAAACCCAACACGTCAGGCAGATCAAAGTGGCAACGTTCAACCCAGGACGTACTGGTCTTTGTTCCCTAGCCGCTGAAGAGGTCTTGTGGTGGAGACTATGGCGTATCGTGGCACACCTGATGGAGAATGACATACAGATCTGTGTGCTCCCTGGAGCAAGATGGCCGCCAGGCGCCACACTCCCACCAGGTCTACCCTTTTCGTGGCTCGGGGTGCAAACAACTAGCTGGGCGGCAGTGGGTGTCTTAGTGGCCACTGAGCTGCAAGATCAGACTTGGGTTATCGATGATTTAGGTTCCGACATCATTATGTGGGTGGCGGTCAACAGCGACGGAGCCGACCTTGCAGGGCCAGCACTGATCATAGGTGCTATCTACCCTGCGCCTGGCGGAGATTTGGCAACATGGCAACAAATCATCAACGAGCATCTGACACTCAGAGAGCGTTATCGCAACGCTCGTATAATCATTGCTGGTGATGGGAACGTACACTTGTCGGATGTGTTGAAACACGATCTCGGATGCAGGTGCCTCCACTGTCGGCAAGGAAGGAACGATCGTACAATCGAACAACTTCTGAAAGATGCGGGCCTCGCTGCTTTCAACCCTGCTGTCAAAACCCACGTAAGCGGCACAGCGATCGACCTCCTGATAGGCATGCTTCACGAACCTTTCCCAGTCACTGTGTGCCCTGATGATATTGGGTTGTCAGATCACTCCTTGGTGGCCGGGCGCCCTGAGGTCCGCCTGGAGATCTCTTTCAAAACTTCGCTTGGCCGCGTCTGCTGGGCCCACGGAGATGAGTGGGACACTGTTTTGGACAAAGCTGCACCACTACTGCGGCAAGCTGTGAGGGCCGTTCAATCGGCAACGGAGGAAATTCAGTCTTCTGAGGCTATCCCCGTCAAGCGTCGCCGTTTGATCCTGGACTCAGCTGCTTGGGTAAGAGACGCGATCTACTGTGTGCTTGGCCATTGTGGCTGCCTGGTGAAGATGTGTGGCAAGCCGCCAGCACACCTCCAGAACAACCGCGTTTGGCCTTCAGCGGTGCCGAAACCAAGCGACTACACCAGTTATGAGGTCTACAAGGCTGCCATGGCCAAATTTAACATTGGGATTAAGACTACCACGTTAGACAAGTTCTTACAGCTCCGAGCTTGTGACAAAGGTCAAGCGTCCAGGTTCCTTTCGTCCCTTTTCAACAAGTCCAAGGCCTTTGAAATTGCACTCACAGACGAGGACACAGGTGATATTCTCAGTATTGACCAGAGCCTGGAGAGCCTAGCTCAGGACCTGGAACAAAGAGGTGCTGGGCCTCCAGCTGAGAATCGGTGCGGGAAAGACCTCAAAATGGCTTTGAAGGCGATCAGAATAGCAGAAGCCCCAGCAGCAGGCCTGCCGGGACTCCCTCAGTTGCCTACGGTAACCACCGCCCACCACCCTGGTGATTACTCGCTGCCAGAATTGGAAGATGTGCTAAGATCGGTGCAGAACAGGAAACAGTGCACACACGGGCCTTATGCCGCTCTTAAATCGGAGTGCCTTGCTGGACGAATCTTGACGCTAGCCTTGATGAACCTTGGCAGAGCATGCAGACTGACATCCAGTATGTGGTCAAGCAGGCTCATCTCCCCACTGCGCAAAGCAGGGCCTCGTATTGTTAGAAAGCTTATCAACCTCCGGCCCATTAGCCAAGCCTCGGACATGGCAGCAGTACAAGATGGGTTGTGGCTGGGTAGATGCAAGATGTGCTTGGAAAAATTCACTGGTTACTCCCAGCTAGGGGGCAAACTGGACACCATGGCGATTATCATTGCTGTGGTTTTGCATGTGCAGATCCGTATGTTCCAGGGCCTGACCACTTATCTGCTTTTCGCGGATCTGAAATCTGCCTTTGACATGGCAGATCAAAGGGGCATGCTGGTATCGTGCTACTTAGCTGGTATTGTGCAGATTGAGTGGCTCCTTCTAGATGACTTCTTCCGGAACGACACTGCTGTCATCTCTCTGGGAGGCGTTCTGTCGTCGGCTTTGCACTTGAGAGCAGGAACACCTCAAGGCAGGCGTTTCAGTGTGCATGTTTTCACTGCCCTGTTGACGCTCCTTAAAGACGTTTTGTCGTCTACGTGTAATCCAGCTCAGACGGTGCTGCCACCCTTTGCTGCTGATGCCATTGGTGGCTTGTGGACGCACCTTACACCTTTCCCCTTTGGCGCCCAGTGGCCTGCAGTAGTCACCGCTGACTCTGCGGCCTTGGCAATCGCCAGAGCACTCCGTGACGACCCCACTGAAGCGCGTCGCATGGCTATCCACCTGCTGGCTCAACTGCCCACTGTTGGCCTCAAGAGCCAGTGCATGGAATCACTAGGGCAATACCCGTTGGGCCCCCTCCTCTTTGTGGATGACCTGGTGGCAGCGTTTGCGACGGACGAGGAGGTTGCCAAAGCTGTTAACATAGCTCTGCCCCAGTACGCTGACGCGGTGGGGGCCCTGTTCAATTATGGCCCTACTAAGACTGCTGTCATGCCGTGTTTTGACGCCCCTGACGTGTCTGTTAAGGACCTGTTGTGCAACATGTACAAGCTCCTTGGGGTTCAGCTCGATCGCCAGTTTACGATGGGACAGAAGGTAGATCACATCACTAGGGTTGGTAAGGCATTATTCCAGGAACTGGCGCTCATGGCCGACCAAGCTGGCCTACCTCCCCCGCTACTTGCGGCCGCAGTGGTTGAGCGAGTTGAACCCACGGTCATGTATGCCTGTGAAATCCTAGTGCTGGAACCTAGTGCCATCAGTAAGCTGAACACCCTGCAGGCAGGATGGGCAAAATCTATCTTAGGTGCAACATGTGCGACTGACTAGAGAGCAGCGCCCGCTGTAGCTTTATGTGGATGGACACAACGCTTGGGTACCAAGTGCATAGAGCGAGCC
>CALGTP010000218.1 GCA_937902105.1 uncultured Actinomycetes bacterium | reverse complement strand
TGGCGAAAAACTTCCAATGACCCAAGAAGAGGTCACCGCACGACGCTACGGACACGGCATTGAAATTCGTATTAATGCCGAGAACCCAGCAGGTGGAAAGTTTCTTCCTTCACCTGGAAAAATCACCAAACTCGTTCCGTCCGACGGCTTCGGAGTGCGCTTCGACTCTGGCTATGAAAGTGGCGATGAGATCAGCCAGTACTACGACAACTTGGTCGGCAAACTGATCGTTTGGGGCAAAGATCGTCCAACAGCTATCGCACGAACTATCCGCGCACTCGAAGAAATGGTTGTGGAGGGTGTCTACACGACCATTCCTGCCGACTTAGCAATCTTGAAGCATCCTGATTTTGCCGCAATGAAGCATTCAACAAAGTGGGTTGAAGAAGTTCTCGATCTCTCGGGAATCGGAGTGGCAGCGGCACCTACTCAAGACGGCGATGACGCTGAACCACTCGTGCGCCGCAACACCACTGTTGAAATTAACGGCAAGCGTTTTGACGTTGCGATGTGGGTCCCCGAACAAATAGCGGTGATCGCCTCGGGTCCAGCAAAAGCCAAGAAGCCAACTCGCTCATCAAGTGGAGCTGGTGTCGGCGGCGGTTCGGGTCAAGTCACTGCTCCGATGCAAGGAACCATCGTCAAGTTGATGGTTGAAGTCGGTCAAGAGGTCGAAGTGGGTCAAGCCGTCTGCGTGCTCGAAGCCATGAAAATGGAGAACCAGATTTTGGCCGAGAAAGCAGGAAAGGTCACGGAGATTAAAGTCGCCGCTGGCCAGACAGTGGGCTCAGGCGACGTCATTATCGTTATTGCCTGATTCCCTAACTCAAGCAATCAGCCATTCACAAGTTCGGCCATCGTGCGCAGTGTCTCCACTGACCCACCGACCACCAATGTCGTGACTTTGCTCTCGCGCCAAGCGGCGAGATCGTCTTTAATTTTGGCGGTTGATCCAACCAAACAAATCTCGTCAATCATTTTGTTGGGGACTGAAGCGATGGCTTCGGCTTGCTTGCCATGGAGAAACAAATCCTGGATTTTGTCAACATCTTGGTGATAGCCAAGTCGCCGAAATACGTCGGCATGAAAGTTCATCTCTTGTGCACCCATACCGCCAACATAGAGCGCGATCGTTGGACGTAGACGGTCATAGGCCTGCTCAAGATCGTCACCAATCGAAACATTGGCCATCGCTAAAATTTCAAAGTTGTCTGCTGTACGACGCGCATTTGGTCGCGCAAAACCTTCATTGAGGTGTTTGGTATACATTTCTTCATGTCGCGGCGCATAAAAAATTGGATACCAACCATCGGCGATCTCCGCGGCCAATGCCACATTTTTTGGACCTTCAGCGCCAATAAATATCGGCATGTCGGGACGAATGGGGTGAGTCATGACATTGAGTGCCTTGCCAAGACCCAAACCATCTTGAGCCGGAATTGGATACTCGGGACCCGCATTCGTCAAACGTTCTTCACGAGCGATGATCTTGCGAATGATCTCCACATATTCACGAGTACGCGCCAAAGGCTTATTGAATCGTTGCCCATACCAACCTTCAACGACTTGGGGACCACTCACTCCGAGACCCAAACAAAAGCGACCCCCTGAAAGATGATCCATGGTGATCGCTGCCATGGCGGTGGCTGTTGGAGTGCGAGCAGATAGTTGCACGATATTGGTCGCTAAGCGGAGTTTGGTCGTCGCAGCGCCCCACCAAGCAAGAGGTGAAATAGCGTCGCTCCCCCAAGATTCCGCAGTAAACACACTGTCGTAGCCCAAACCCTCGATTATTCGCAAAGTCTCGGGCACTCCCACCGGCATAGAACGGCCCCAGTATCCAATGTGCCAGCCAAGTTTCAAGTCTTCCGTCATAAATTTTAGCGTAGTTCGCAGAGAGATTTTGGCGTGACTTCTGCTAGAAACTTCAGAGCGCAATTTTGTCTTTCAGGGAGATATATGGATATCGGATACACCGAAGAGCAGCAAGCAATGCGTAGCGAACTGCGCACCTACTACGAAAATTTGCTTGACGAGAAGACGGTCAAAGAACTCAGCGGTAGTCACGGCATTGGTGAGGCTCCACGACGCGTGTGGAAAAAGATGTGTGCTGATGGTTGGGCCGGAGTGGGCTGGCCAAAGGCTTTCGGTGGACAAGGTCGTAGCGCTATCGAACAATTCATCTTTTTTGATGAGTCAATGCGCGCTGGTGCTCCTGTACCGATGCTCAGTTTGAACACTGTCGGACCGACGATCATGAACTTTGGCAGCGATCAACAAAAAGAGTTTTTCCTACCGAAGATTTTAAAAGGTGACCTGCACTTCTGTATTGGTTATAGCGAACCTGGTGCTGGCACTGACTTAGCCGCGCTACAAACGCGCGCCGTACGCGATGGTGATGTCTATGTCGTCACTGGGCAAAAGATGTGGACATCTCTATCAAGCGACGCCGACTATTGCTGGCTGGCCGTACGAACTGATCCCGATGCCGCCAAGCACAAAGGCATCAGCATTCTCATCATGCCAATGAATTCTCCTGGCATCACCTTGCAGAAACTCAATCTCATTGGTGAGCATGACATCAACGCAATGTTCCTTGATGAGGTGCGGATCCCAGTCGAAAACTGTGTCGGTGGAGAAAACAAAGGTTGGACCTTGATCACCAACCAACTCAACCACGAGCGCGTGACACTGTGCTCAACGGGTGTGATTGATCGTGCTCTTGCTGACACATTGGAATACGCCAAGACAACCCTTCTGCCCGACGGTCGTCGAGTTGCCGACCAAGAGTGGGTTCAGATGAACTTGGCTCGCGTTCACGCAAAACTTGATGTGTTACGTCTGATGAACTGGCAGTCCGCATGGGAAGCCACACAAGGAAAACTTGATATTGGGCATTGCTCATCCATCAAGGTGTACGGCACCGAGTTTTACCTTGAAGCATTCCGCTTGCTGTTTGAAATCCTCGGACCAGTTGGTTACCTCACTCAAGGAACTCCCGGCGCAGTTGTCAGAGCACGACTTGAGAGCATGTACCGCGGCATGCTCATCCTCACCTTCGGTGGCGGAACAAACGAAATGCAACGCGACCTCATCACCATGTTCTCTCTAGGATTCCCACGGGCGGCTCGATAATGGATTTTTCACTCACCTCTGACCAAGACGAACTGCACTCATTGGCTCGTCAAATTTTGACCGACGTTTGTACGACCGAACACCTAAAGAACATTTCGGCTACTGACAGCGGTACCGATCTTGCCTTATGGCGAACACTCGGCGATGCAGGCTTAGTTGGTATCGGCTTACCAGAATCTGTGGGAGGTGCAGGTCTCGGCATCATTGAGATCTCCGTCGTCCTTGAAGAAATCGGCCGAGTGGCTGCTCCTGTCCCAGCCTTCGCCGTGATGGGCCTGGCTGCCAATTCACTCGTCGCACACCCGGACTTACTTGACGGTGTGGCTAACGGTGACGTCATCGTGACTGCGGCAATTCATGAGCCAGTAGGTGATGCTTTTCATCCTGCCACCAAAGTTGTTGACGGAAAAATCACCGGAACCAAGGTGTGCGTACCCCACGGCCTGCTTGCCAAGCGCTTCGTTGTGACGGCAGTTGATGGGCTCTATTGCGTTGAGGCCTCAGATCCGAATGTGACGATCACACGTCAGGACACAACATCGGGAGTTCCCGATGCTCTTATTCAATTCAATGGCGCATCGGCAAAATGCTTGGGTACTTCTGCGGCCGTACACGATCTTGTTAATCGCGGAATCTCCGCTGCCTGCCTGTTGACTTCAGGGGCCTGCCAATCGGCGTTGGCGTTGATGGCTGAATATGCCAAGGGTCGCTTCCAATTCGAAAAAGCGATTGCCTCCTTTCAGGCTGTCAGCCAGCGCGCCGGTGATGCATACATTGACACCGAAGGCGTGCGTTTGACGGCATGGCATGCAGCGTGGCGCCTCAGTGAGGGTCTTGATGCCGATGCAGCATTGCTCTCAGCCAAGTTCTGGGCCGCCGAAGGTGGATGGCGCATCATGCATGGTGCTCATCATGTACATGGTGGTGTTGGAGTGGATCGGGATTACCCGCTACATCGCTATTTCTTACTCCACAAGCAGTTGGAACTTCAGTTGGGTTCAACCCAGCCAAGTTTGGCCCGCTTGGGCAACATGCTCGTGAACTCCTGAGGAAAAAGTGACCCAACCCACTCCCAATCCGAACCCAATTCTTCCTGACAATCCAGACCTAGTTCCCATTCACACTCGCAACTATGAGGTTCGCGCTTTTAAGGTCAACGACCGAGAAATTTTGTTGTGGGGAGCGGTGCGGGATGACAAGCCCGCCGGGATGTATGTCCATGGAGACCTAGAACCACTCACGATCCATCACATGGTGGTACAACTACGCGTCTCGTATCCAATGATGGAAATACTTGAAGCAACAGCAGAACTCAAAGAGTTTCCACACAAGGAATGTCCTGGAATTGCGATCAAGTACCGAGAACTTGTTGGTCTATCGATTGCCCGCGGTTTCACCCATAAGGTTCGCGAATTGTTCGGTGGACCCCGAGGCTGCACCCACACCACCGCTCTGTTGCAAGCGATGGGACCAGTAGCGATTCAATGTGGTTGGAGTATGCGCGTCATCAAGATGTCCGAGCGGGATTCGAACAGCGCATCTGAACCTGAGTTTTCTCCTCAAGCGCGTGAAGCCGCCTTTAAGTCAAACCTCAATACCTGCCACATCTGGGATGAAAATGGTGATCAGGTTCGAACCATTCGTTCTGGCGGCGATATCGGTGCGCCGTTATCGGTGACGCGCCGTTTGGAAAAACTAGGACGCGATCCCGGCGAGTGGGGTCGTATTCGCGGCTAGCCGAGCAATCGGATAGCCGTGACCTTGGCCCACTGATAGTCGGCTTTACCGACAGGTGTGCGCTCGACGACTGGAACAAAGAAGACAGCTTTTGGACTCTTGTAGTCGGCGACGAGCGTTCGCGAGAACGAAACGATTTCTTCAATTGTCGGAGCCGTACCGGCACGCAGTTGAACTAATGCTGTGACCTGCTCGCCCCAACGCTCATTTGGCGTACCGATGACAACGGCGTCAAACACTGCGGGATGTTGCTTGAGTGCTGATTCAACTTCTTCGGGGTAAATCTTTTCCCCACCCGAGTTAATGCAAACCGAGCCACGACCAAGCAATGTGATCTGACCATCGTCTTCAATCTGAGCAAAGTCACCTGGGATTACCCAGCGCTTGCCATCAAATGTGCGGAAAGTTTCGGAGGTCTTGACCGGGTCTTTGAAATATCCCAACGGAATGTTTCCACTACGTGCCAACTTACCGACTTCGCCAACATCACATTGCCGACCATCTTCGGTGATCACCGTCGTGTCAGTATTCATTGCGAACTTCGGAGAACTCATTGCCGACCCATCATCGGTTCGTGAACCGGCCGCACCAGTTTCGGAAGCACCAAAGCTGTCAAGAATCGCCACGTTTGGCAATGCTGCACGAATCTGTTCACGAACTCCAGTTGACAATGGTGCGCCACCGTTTCCGATAGCGAACAACATTGACAAGTCATACGTCGGTCGTGGTTCAGCAACAAGGTGCTCGGCGAGCGGGCGAGCCATCGCGTCACCAATTGTTGATACCGATGTCACGACACCGTCGGCAACAAGCTGCCATACGTCGTGTGCGTCGAATCGCTTTTTTGTATATAGAACAAAACAGCCACCAGCAGTAATCGCATTACCCATGATCCACTGGCCACCGCCATGCATCATCGGACCAATGGACATCAGACGAGCACGAAAAGCCGAAGCTGCGGCTTCTTCGCCCAACTGTTCAATGCGATCAATCGGACGATTCGCGCGCGCCGAATTCATTGCACCAAGAATCACGTCTTCATGACGCCACATCACACCCTTGGGCATTCCGGTGGTTCCGCCCGTGTACAACACGTATACGTCATCAGCAGTGCGTCCGGGGAAATCACGATCGGGCGACGCTGCAGCCAATGCTGCTTCGTAATCTGCACCAATCACGATGACATTGCGAAGGTTAGGTAAGGCATCACGAACATCGTTGATGGCGCTCAGGTACTCGGGGTCGGCAATGACCGCAACACAATCGGCGTTGTCATAGAGATAACGAAGTTCTGCAGCCACGTAGCGATAGTTGACGTTGATCGCGACAGCACTGATCTTGGCACACGCGTAAAACGCTTCAACCCATTCGTGCGTATTTTGTGCGTGGACACCGACGTGCTCTCCACGCTTGATGCCAATAGACAGCAGGTGATTCGCCAAACGAGTGATGCGTTCATCAAGTTCGGCAAACGTGAACTTGACATCGTTAGTGATCAGCGCAGGTTCGTTCGGAATTGCATCGGCGATGACTTCAAAAAGGTCACCGAGTTGGATCGAACGGGGGTAGGTCTTGTGGGCCATCATTCACCGACGAAACCATCGAGCATGTCTTTGAAGCCATACTTTTCATGCGGGCCGATTGCCATGTTCTCGTATAAGCCGTAACCCTCATGGCGCTTACCATCACGATCCGTGTATGCAAACTTCGCCGAGTTGTCCACGATGCCGAATAAACGCATCGCTCCTTCGGGAGTTGTGGTGTCAAGATGAAAATTCTCCACCTTCAGTGGTCCCTGCCACATGCCGTGTCTCCAATCGGCGTCATAGCCATAGCCAGTGCCGATACCGATGTGGACGGGTAGAAGAGGTGTGATATCAAGGGTCGTCACGTGACCATCTTCGGCAACAACACGAATCACGCCGCCTGTTGAGAAGCGCGAGCCAACACGATATTCGAGATCATGTTCAGGGCGACCCAAGTGCTCAATGCGCCCGTCGGACCAGACACGCGTGGCTTCTTCCATAACCCGACTGCCATCAGGATTCTCCTGCATGATGATCATCAATGAATGATCCTCAAAACGAATCGGCGTATAAATCCAAAACCAACTGAAGGGATTGCTCACACGAATTCCCGCAGGTTCACTCTCCCCGATTGGTCGCACGCCCCACGAGCGGTCGCGCGTCCCCCACCAAGTTTGCGAGTCAACCGCAAATGTCTTGCCGTCAGTAGTGAGGGTCCCATCCCAACCACCTGTTTGCGCCAAGCGACAAGTATCAAAAATCACTCGTCCATTTTCGCGAATGTAATGCCGTGGCTCTTCGAAAGCGGGCATAGCGCCGGTCCATGTTGCGTCAAGGGTGATACCCCATTCGTTATCAGTACAGCGCACACGCAGTTTCTTGAGTGGCTCAATCACTTCAATACTGAGCGGCCCGACCCCTGGGTTCATTCGATCAGCAGCATCAAGAGAACCCGACGCCCGTACCACGCGATGCTGGCCCTCATGAAACACCAAAAGATAAGCGTCAATGACTCCTAAGTTTGGATACACACCCAAACCACAGACGAACATCACGGTTCCGTCGTGATTGAATCCGTTGAAGTAGTAGCGATCATAAAAATTACGATCACTCGTTGCGACATGACGCATTGGCTCTGATGTCTGATGAATAGGGAAATCATCCAAGTTGGACAACATTGTTCTCTCCTAGGGGTAATGATTCTGGGGGTTAATTAGATAGTGGTGACAAATGGAGCGACCTCAGCGGCGAAGGCCGCGATTTGGTCACATAGTTCCTGACAGCTTTGGGCTTTGAAACGAACTTGCAATTGATTGACCCCGCTGGCAGTACCAGCGAGAATTCTCTCGGCAATTGATTGCGCTGAACCGGTCAACGTTGCTTCGCCAACTTCAAATGTCGGCTCACCGATATACAAGAAGGGGGTGATGTGACCAATCATGAAATTCTCTGCGTTACGTCCAATGCGCGCCCATTCATCGTTGAGGATGTGGATCATGCTCGCATCTGATGGGCCCTGGGGCAACCATCCATCGCCCAGTCGAGCAGCCCGCTTGATCGCTGCTGGGCTGGATCCTGCGACCCAGATCGGAGGACGCGGTGACTGAGTGGGAAGCGGACGAGCACCAAAGCCATTCACAAATTCATTCTCCAGCAGCGCTGCTAGCTCGGGTATTCCAGCATCTAAAACTTTGCCACGACTTTGGAAGTCAATACCAAGAAGTTCAAACTCAGCTTGAGCGTGCCCAGCGCCGATACCAATTAATGCGCGACCGTCACTGAGATGATCAAGAGTCGCAAACTGTTTCGCCGCAATGCGCGGATTGCGATAAGGCAAAACGTAAACATGGGATAGCAATCCCACTTTGCTGGTCATTCCCGCGATCCAACTCAAGGTGGCAATCGGGTCAGCCCAGTGGGTGCCCATTCCCCCAACGACCGACTCGGGGAGAGCCACGTGATCACACACCCCAACGTATGAAAATCCATTTACGTCGCAGGCTTTCGCCAACATCGCGAGTTCGTGCGGTCCAGCCGTTCGCTCCCAATCGGCAACGAAATTAGCGCTCTGCGCCTGAACTGGCAACTGCATTCCGTAAATCCGCCGGCCCTGTGGAACCGTGAACATCTCGCTATTCATCTAAACCACAATAGGTGAGGACGCCCGCCGGAGTTAAACCCGTCGGTCCACCAAACGCTCAACAAGACCGATCAACTGAGTGATTAAGACTGCTACGAGAACTGAAGTGGTCGCAACGGTCCAAATCATTCCGTAATCTAACTTGCCACGAGATTCGTTGAGCAGATTTCCGAGTCCATTACCAGTTGCTAAATATTCGGCGATCATGACTCCGAGTAACGCTCTCGGCGCTGCAAGTCGAGCCGCTGTCACCAAAGCCGGTACGGCACCTGGCAAACCGACGAAGCGCAGGGTTTTTAATCGTCCGCCACCGCTCACACGTACGACATCAATCGCTGCCGGGGATGTGCTTGCCAAAGCCTGAGTGATAGTCACAAATGATGGGAAGAATGTGACTGAGATACACACCACTACTGTGGCTAAAAAATCTCGGCCGAAGATCAAGACAATCAACGGTGTCAATGCGGGTAGTGGCATAGTCTGAGAAATAAGAGCGAACGGCAATACTGTTCGTCCAAGAGTTGGTCGCAGACTGAGCACCACGGCAAGTAACAACGCTGCGAACAACCCACACAGCAAACCGATAAATGCCACAGGCAAGGTTTCGCTGTAGGCGTCAAATAAACGTGTTCGAGAAGCCGCCGCACGCGCGCCCACTGTGAGATAGCGAAAAACTGCGAGCGGAGATTTAGCCACAATGGGCGACATATCCAAGACTTTAAGAACACCTGCCCACACACCGAGAACGACGCTCACCGATACCCCCACGCCAAGAAGGCGTTTCCACCATGGACCCGGATTCGTTGAAGGGGTGATTGTTGTTTGTACGGTGGCCGATAACGAAGTACGCGTCAATCGGTTACCTAAGAACGCAAACAACATATATGCCGAAGCAGCCACCGCCGTAGCTGCAAGACCGATGCTCCACAAACGAGATGGATTGGCTTGCCCCAATGAACCGAGCAGATACGAACCGAGCCCCCAACGCGTACCACCACCAAATTCAACGAGCAAAGTTCCGAGCAACGCCGCAGGTGCAGTCACCCGAAAGGCGCTGACGATATGTGGCAGCGCGCTCCGCAGACGGACCCATCGTAAGACATCGTTACTCGTACCACCTGCCACCATCACCACATCAACCAGCCGAGGATCAATATTGCGCATGCCATTTAGGGTGGCCACATACGTGGGGAAATAACTCGCCATCGCAGCCAGCACGATACGCGGGATCGTTCCACTAAAGGCCAGCAACAAGACTGGGACAATGGCGATCAGAGGGACTGCAAACATCGTCACACCAATGCCGCGTAACAATGTTTCGGCAAAGCGAAACCGTGCACACAGAGCGCCAGAAAAAATCGCGATGATATTTCCGATGATGAATCCTGTACCCGCAGATTTCAGTGTCACTGAGAGATGCGGTGGATAATCACTGCGATCCTGCCAAAATTGCCTAAGTATTTGAGAAGGTGCCGGCAGTGCGCCGCGAGCGATCAACTCAAACTGACCAAGGAATTCCCAGACAACTAAAACTGCAATGACGACCAAGGCGCCACGACCATAACGCCGCACATTATTCATTGTTGCTGTCGCTTCTCAGTGCCCGCCACCAGAGAACAACAACTCTGATAAATGGTCAGACAGAGCGTGGAACTCTGGGGTGCGCAGGATTGCTGGGTCACGAGGACGCGCGAAGGGAACTTCAACGACCTCAACAATGCGACCTGGACGCGCCGACATCACTGCCACCTTGTCGGCCAAAAATATTGCTTCCTCAATGGCATGCGTGACCAAGATGGTGGTCGGGCGCCGAGCCAACCAAATGCGTTGGAGTTCTAAGTTCATGGTGCGACGTAAAATTTCATCAAGAGCGCCAAAGGGTTCGTCAAGCAGCAAGACATCAGGCTCGGTCACCAGCGCTCGAGCGATCGCAGCACGTTGACGCATACCTCCCGATAATTGACCAGGCAAAGCATGTTCGAAACCATCGAGCCCCACCAAGGCAATGAGTTCCCTAATCGCCGCCTCGTGGTCTTTGACCGATTTACCCATCACCTGCAATGGCAGAGTGATATTTTTCCACACCGAGCGCCACGGCAGAAGCGCCGGATCTTGAAAAGCGACACCCAAACGACCCGCTAAGCGCATCTCTTCTGGAGATTTATCACCGATCAGCAGGGAACCGCCGTCGGGTTGTTCCAGACCTGCTAGCAATCGCAACAAAGTTGACTTACCGCAACCTGATGGACCAATCAAAGCCACCAGTGAGCCCACGGGAACATCAAGGGAGACCTTGTCCAGGGCTCGTACAACATCATCTTTCAGCGCGAAGGTGCGCTCCACGTCATTGACGCGAAGCGCACCGCCGGCCACTTCTTGCGTATTCAACAACCCTAGATTTCCTCGAGGAGAGTGGTGTCGAACATGTCTCGGGTTCCCTTAACGCCAATTTCAGCAAGCGCCGCCAAGTTGGCCTCGATGGATTCTTCGGACATCGAGAAAATACCGCTGTCGGACTGCATCATGGACTTCTGTGCCTCGTTGAAGAACAACTCGTTCTCGATCGTGCGACCAGTTCCCTTAAAGTAGGTCTCAGCGAACTCAGGTGGGTACTTGGCCGTGTCCTTGAAGTTCTCGTCCCAGCCCTTACGGCTCGCCCGCAACCACTTGACGATTTCCGCACGATTGTTCTTCAGGGCATCCTTGGTGACGACCACGGTGTCGTTGAAAATCGTGAACCCGAAGTCGTACAGCAAGAACGATGTCGCTTCTTCGCCAGCCTGCTTGATACTGAACGGCACATTGGTTGCGAAGTCGATGGAAGCATCAATCTCGCCCATAACAAGTGGCGTTGGGTCGTAGGCGTAAGGCACGATATTCACATCAGCCTTGTCGATGCCGCTCAACTTGAGCATGGCCTCGACGGAGAGGGTGTTCGACGCTGGCACGGCCAAGGTCTTGCCCACTAAATCGGCTGGCGAATTAATCGGGTTCTTCTTCAAGCTGATGACACCGATGGGGTTCTTTTGGTACTGCGCCCCAATGATCACGAATGGTGCGCCGTCATTGACGATGGCGTTGATCGTGCTATCTGGTGTGGTGAGAGCCAGTGGTGCTCTACCTGAAAGCAATGTGCTCTCGGGGATGACATCTGGTCCGCCTGACAAGTAATTCAGTTCCAGACCCTCAGCGGCATAGTACCCATTTGTCATTGCCACGAAGTAGCCCATGAATTCTGCGTCATTCACCCAAGCAGCTTGCATGGAGAATTTG
>CALGTP010000217.1 GCA_937902105.1 uncultured Actinomycetes bacterium | reverse complement strand
CGGTTGCGGACGTTAACTTCACCGGCACCATGGTGTTGATGTATGCACTTGCAGCGCAGATGCGTTCGCAGGGATACGGCAAGATGGTTTTGCTGTCGTCAGTGGCAGGCGAGCGAGTTCGTAAAGGCAACCCTGCGTACGGCGCCACCAAAGCCGGTATCGATGGGTTCGCTCTAGCACTTGATCATGAATTGGTCGGATCTGGTGTTTCAGTGTTAGTCGTGCGTCCTGGGTTTGTCACTACGAAGATGACAAAAGGCATGGACAAAGCTCCGTTTTCTACGGATGCAGATTCGGTAGCAACAGCTGTTGACAAAGCAATCTCTACTTCGAAGACGGTCATCTGGGTTCCCGGATTACTGCAATATATGTTTTTGATACTGAAGAATCTGCCCACTGCTGTGTGGCGCCGACTTCCGCTGTAACCGTTTAGGGGATCGCGCCTCGGACCCCGTAGATACCCATCACAGTTACTAGTCCACCAATCATCACAATTACTACCAATGGCCACCATCTGTCTTCATCGTCGCGCAATGCCCTCGCTACGGGGAAGAAGAGTGGGAAAGCTGTGAACAGAAACCTGGGTCTTGCAGTAACAGTCGCTGGAATCAACATGAGCCCAAGGATGACTGCTGTATATGTCCAGTAGATGAGATTCATCTTGTATTTGCGAGCCATGTACAGGGCAATCAACATGGCACCAACGCTTGCTGCAGTGAGCATGGACGTTGGTGAACTCACAGGATGTATGATGAAATCGACAGTTCTTTGCACGGCAGTTGCACCAAAACTGGTGCCTTCCTCCCATGCTTCTCGTTGAACACGGAACCATGCGGCGTCCTCTCCGGTGTGCATGCGAAGGAACCACATAAATCCGATAAATCCGAGGGGCGACAGAGCGGGGGCAATAAGGGATCGCCAATCTCTATCGTTACGAATGGCAAGTAATGATGCCACTGCACATGCTGCAACGAGTGCAACGCCATTTGGACGTGTTGCGGTGGCCATGGCGGCAAGAACTCCTGCCCATAGCCAGTGCTTATCGCGCAGGGCAATGAAACACAGCGCAACAATTGTGAGCATTAGTGCTTCGGAGTAGGCCATGCTCAGCACGAAACTGCCCGGAAACAGAGCTATAAGAATCATCGCCTTCTCGGCAGTCTTGATGTCGAAAAGTCCACGGCACAAATAGCCAGCAAGGAATACGAACATTGCTCCGAGGAGGATGTTGATTGTCAGGGCCACACTGACAGGCCCACCAGGAATTACAACATCGACGTAGTGAACAAATCGTGGGTAGAGAGGGAAGAAGGCTGCTCGTGCATCAGAGACAAAGTAGGTCACATTGGGCATGATGTGATGCGGATAACCCTCACGTACAACATCGAGGTACCAGTGACCATCCCAACTCGCCAGAATGTCGGCAAGCCCGCTGAGGCCGTTGGTTGGTTCAACATCATTTGAACGATCGGTAACTGCTTGTGCAGCGACGGCAATGGCGGCCCCCATGATTACAAACAAGCGTGACAGCAAATAAACGATTCCCGCTCTGCGAAGAGTTCGACCCCATGGATCGGAGGCGGGTGGAATATGGAGTCGGCGGGCGAGTGAAATGGTTGTCATATGTTCCTAAAACGAATGAATCAATTATTGCCTATGGAGATCGGGGTGAGTGGGCTTTAGGGAAGAGCCCGTGTGGGTATTGGGTCCCAAAAAGTGACACGATTGGGAATGGCTGAAATTGAACTGACATACCCACGCGATGGCATTGCATTGGTCACAATGAATAGGTCGGACAAGCTAAACGCAATGACTTCTACGATGGTGGAATCGTTGCACCAGACCTTTACTGACATTGGTAAGTCTCGTGATGTGCGTGTGGTGGTGCTTACTGGAAGCGGACGAGGCTTCTGTGCCGGACTTGACCTTGGAGGTTATGGAGACGCTCCAGGTTTCGAGTGGAACGGAAGTGTCGAAAAAGGTTTCGCTGTGCAGAAACATATTGCGTCACTTATCCCAAAGATGAGGTCGATTCCGCAACCGATTATTGCGGCGGTGAACGGGCCTGCTGCTGGCGGTGGCTTTGCTCTAGTTCTCGGTTCTGACCTACGCATATGTTCCGAGACTGCTCGATTCAACGCAGCATTCATCAGGATTGGTCTGTCGGCGTGCGATATCGGAACTAGCTGGTTACTTCCTCGGCTGATAGGTGCAGCTCGAGCCCACGAGATTATGTTGACGGGTCGACTGTTTGATGCAGAGGAGGCACTTCGAATAGGGCTTGTGACTGAAGTCTTGCCTCCAGAGGTACTACTCGACGCCGCGTATGTGAAGGCGCAAGAAATCATGCTGAATAGTCCAATAGGTGTTGCTCTTACGAAAGAGGGCATGTGGGCATCCTTGGAGATTCCTGGACTACAAGCGGCAATTGACATGGAGAACCGCCAA
>CALGTP010000216.1 GCA_937902105.1 uncultured Actinomycetes bacterium | reverse complement strand
TGGGCTTCACGTGGAGTTTGTACTTTGCACAGAAGGCTGATGAGAGGCGGGCTGCGATGTCCCCCGAGTTGAGTTTGTCAAAGATTATGAGCGACCGCGGGGAGCCCGTTGTGTTCAGATGCCCCGACAGGTCGGTCGAGGGGGCCAGGAGGCACTACGTCTATGTCGACAACCTTGGGATACTGTCGCCACACTTGCCGGTCGTCAGAAAGGGTTTGGAAGAGCTGCAGATCGGCTTCGACGAGGTCGGGCTGTTACTGCATCCAGGCGAGTTTCAACATGACGACGTGCGTGCTCTGGGTTGCAGTCTCCGTGGCAGGGACCTTTGCTCTCGACTCACACCGGAGCGTTTTCACAAGGTGAGGCAGGCCATTCGAGGTTTGCTGCGGCGCGGGCGGTGCTCGGGTCGCGTTCTGGAGATCGTCATCGGCCACGCCACTTTCTGCGGATTGGCTTGCCGGCCGCTGCTCTCGGTTTTTCACACCTGCTACAAGTTCCTGCGTACCAACTACTTTGAGGTGCGCTCTCTGTGGGATTCCGTCAGAGACGAGTTGAGGGCCTTCATGGGCGGCATGGTATTCATGCAGGCCGACTGGGCCAGGCCGTGGAACACTCTCGTCTCGGCCTCCGACTCCAGCACCACCGGATACGGAGTGAGCACCTCTTTTTGGGCAAAGCAGGATGTCGCGGAGGTCGGCCGTGTTTTGGAGAGATCACGTTTCAGACGCACCGACGGCCTCGGTGCACGGGAAAGTGCTCTGAGATCGGCCGGCCTTGTGCAGGATGGGAGCAATTGGAGGGCAGGAGTTGTGGACAGCGAGGACTACCTGGCTCTGAGCGGCTGGGCACTTACCGAGCATTTTGCCGAGGTGCCGGCTGCGCTGCTGAGCAAGGACCGCTGGGAGCCAAAGCTTTGGGGCAGATGGTTGCATAGCGAAGGGATCTTGACACTTGAGGCTCGTGCTTTAGTTAAAAGTTTGAAGCGAGTTGCTCTCAGTGTTTTCGGTCGTAATGTTAGGCAACTTCTGCTCTCTGACAACATGTCTGTCACTTTGGCTTTTGAGCGTTTTCGCTGTCGTGATTATAGGTTGTTGAAGCAAGTGAGAAAGTTTGCGTCATACTGCCTGGCGCGTAATATCGCTGTGGCAGTCAGATGGATTCCCAGCGAACTTAATAATAGTGATGAACCTAGTAGGTTGTGGGATAGTACTCCTTCAAAGCTGCTTACTGACGACATTCAAGTGGAAGCAATGCATGGCTCTTTTTCTAACCCGAATCAGACAAATCAACATGTTGTTTCCGCGGTAGGGGGAGGGGTGGCTCTGGGAACTGCAAGTGCATACATAGCAGAACATCCCACACCAGCACCAGCTGCAGCACATGGCGCCGAAACGCATGAGGCACCTGGTGGCACCGCAAGGACGCCTGGCTGGCGCGGTGGGACTCCACCGCGCCCGAGCGCCCAATTCCCCTGGTCTGCCGACCAGAAAGAGGCAGCTGGAGGCACCAGCAACGCGACTGGCAAAGGGCAGGGACTGCGCGAGCGGCAGAAAGATGGCGAGGACAGCCAAGGCCACTCTCGATCCGTCGCCATCCCTCCGAGACGCCCTTACCAGCAAGGTGGCCAGGGCAGGGCTTCCGATCACCGAGGAAGACCTGGCCAGACTGCCGGTGACGAGCGACAAGAGCTTCGGGTTGACAGCTGCCGCGGGGTCAGGAAGCTCAAGCAGCAGCACCTCTTCGTCGAGAGGAAAAACAAGAACGCGACAGCTGCAGAAGAAGTCGAAGAACCGCCTGAAGAAGTACCTGCACGAGGCCATGGAGTGTGCCGGGGAGCAGCTCACGTTTCTCGAAAGGCGCGCCGTGTCCAGAAAGGTCGAGAAGTACTACAAGTTCGAGCTGCAGGGCCTACAGGACCACTGCCGGCGCTCCGGGAAGACGCTGGACAGCATTCAGGACGAGGACTTGGACATCGAGACCGTGGACTACTTCAACTCGCTGTTTTGGAAGGGGCACCAAGCCCACAGAGGAGAAAAGGTGATAGCCTCAGTGATGCACCACTACCCAAAGTACGGGAAGATCGGCAAGAGTTCTCTGCCAAAAACCTGGCGAGCCCTGAAGGGCTGGCGGAAGCTGACCCCTGGAAGATCCAGGTTGGCCCATGCCCTTGGGGTCTGGGCTGCAGTGTCGTGTCAGATGCGAGCGCGAGGCAACCTACGGATGAGCCTGTTCAACATGCTCAGCCTCAGCAGCTACGCCCGCCCAAGCGAGCTCCTCCGGATCCGCCTCTTCTCCCTGGTGCGGCCAGTGGCTACGGTCAATACGTCGTGGTGCCTGCTGCTCTCCCCGGAAGAAGGGCAGAGGCCATCGAAGACAGGGGACTACGATGTCTCCGTGGCCCTCAACTCTCCGTACACCGACGGTTGGATGCCCCAGGTGCTGACAGCACTGAAGGCCTCAGGCCGCCCAGAAGACGCAGCCTTCGACTTCGACTACTCAAGCTACCTGAAGGAGTTCCGGATTGTGACAGGGCTTCTGGGCCTCGAGCTCACGCCATACCAGGCCCGCCACAGCGGCCCGAGCATAGACCGCTCAAGGGATCTGCGCACGCAAGCGGAGGTTCAGAAGCGCGGCCAGTGGCGGGCAGTGAAGTCAGTGATGCGCTACGAGAAGTCAGCACGGTTGAGCGCCACGTTTGCTCAGCTGCCGGAGAAGCTCCAGAGGTACGCAGCACTTTGCGAAGAACATCTCGAGGAGGCGATGTTAAATCCCAACCGCGTGCCGCCGCTGCCATCAATCGCAGAGGCTTGAAGGGGCAGTACATCGCGGACGTTTTCTCAGGAGATGGTGGCGTTTCGAACGCCATTCGAGCGTTGGGGTTCAGCGCTAAGGAGATTGAGATACTTCATGGGCCTGACAGCGATCTCACAATACCGGCTGTCAGACAGAAGCTTAAGCAGGATAGCAAAAACACAAACCTCATTGCTGTCATGTTTGCTCCGCCTTGTAGCAGTTTCTCACCGGCTAGGGACAGAACTAGTGTCATTCGCACAAAGCAACAGCCCTGGGGCATTGATTCTCATTTGCTTAACGATAAGGACACGTTTAAAGTTTCAGTTGGCAACAAGTGCTTCAGGGCCACTTTTGATGTCATCCGGTCCCTTGATCTCCATAAGACCCCGTGGATCCTTGAGAATCCACATGCTAGCAAGTGTTGGTACCTGCCACAACTCATTACACTAGCAAACAGGCCACATGTCCAAACTGTTGTTACTGATTTTTGCCAGTTTGGGACACTTTGGAGAAAGCGAACACGTTTTCTCTGTGGTAACATGGACAGCATTGACCTGCACCGTTTACAACACACATGCACAGGCATCGGCATCTGCAGTAAAACTGGTAAGCAACATTTTCAGCTTACGGGTAGCAACAGAAAGGGGGTCCCCTGGACACGCATTGCGCAACCCTACCCCCTGAAGCTCTGCAGAGCACTAGCACACGCGTTGTCAGCGCATAAGCATTACAACAGCGGGCTGCTTAACGGGTTTTGACCTAACGGGGCAACATTCTAAATTTGGATGATTCGGGGAAGCCAATATTTTCCTCAATTAATTTCCGTATTGGGTGATGCAGCACAATACCTTTAGCTGCATTACCACTGCGTCCTTTTAGCCACGCCACTACCGAGCTAAGGACTAAGTAGAAATTGCTTCCACTTAAAAAGATGCCTGCACTC
>CALGTP010000215.1 GCA_937902105.1 uncultured Actinomycetes bacterium | reverse complement strand
TTATTTGCTGGTTCATGGGCTCTACACCATTGGACTCGTGTCTATCCACTAACGAGACCCTGTGGGCTACCCCTAGCATACTATTGAGTTCATCCATCACTTTGCCCATGTAATTTGACCCGGGGTCTGACATGAGAACCCTGAAGGGGCCTATCGTGCTCCTATATCTTAGCACAGCTCTGGCTGCATCGATTGCATCTGCAGTCTTGGTGGGGCATATCAATACGAACTTGCTAAAGTGGTTCATCACTACGTGTGCGTATCTGTTACCATTAGCATCTGGTGACATGGCTATCATATCTATGCCAATCGTCTCTCTAGGATGCGGTGGTCTCAGGTGACGGATTACAGGTTCGATCGCATTCTGTCTATAGTCCCTGGTCAGCTTTTGACATCCACCACAAAGCTCGATGTAGTTTGTGATATACGCCACCGGTATTTTGTGTCCTGGAAACAGTTTGTTGAGCCTCTTCCATGTCACGTCTACTCCAAAGTGAAGGCTAACTCCGCCGTGTACTTTGGCGATTGTAACGTCCCATTCTGGAATAGGCAATGGGTATTCCCTCTCGAGGTCTGCCTTACTAACATCCTCTGGAGTTGCTGGTACGACGAGCTCGTCCTCTGTCTGCGAGGCAAACTGTTCCGGTGTGGATCCCTCGAAGTTAAGGATCTCCTCTGCACCGTACTCGTTCAGCTCATAGGGTGGTATCCGCTCCGGTATTTCTTGTCTCGATAAAGAATCTGCCAGTACATTATCCACACCTGGTATATGGCGTATTAAGAACTTAAACGTCTGCATGTAGAGTCGCCATCTCGTCAGGATAGGTACCTCCGATTTCTCCAGAAACATCAGGTTAGCATGGTCCGTCTCGCACACAAATTCTTTACCTGTTAGCAAGTGAGAAAGTTTCTTGACAGAGAAGTAGATGCTATAGCACTCCTGCTTTATAGTTGCCCACCTGCTCGCTGGTCCGCTGAACTTGTGGGATATGGTCGCTATGGGCTCATATATCTCCAAGGGACCCTCCGCGGACTGCCCTACCCCTTCCCCCTTTGGACTTGGAATGGTTCGTATTTGGAAGAGGATAGCTCCGATGCCCTGGATGGATGCGTCGGTACGTAGGACCCACGGCAGCGAATAATCGGGGAAGAAGATCCGCGAAGCGTCGAGGAGCATGTCTTGTAACCGAGTAAAAGCTGCCGCATAGTTGGTAATGTACGTCGAGGCATCCCAGTTGAAATCCTTGTTGGTGGTTTCGTATAACGAGCCTGTGAGTTCAGTCCATAGTTGTGTACGGTCAGGGAGGCTTGATTTGGGGCCTGCAGCATAGACATAGGCAGGTCGAAAAAAATTGGCTGCTCCCAAGAACTGCTGCATAGCGGTTTTACGTTGGGCAGGCGTTCCTGTCGCAGGGAAAGTGTACTTGGATAGGCCTTGCAAACGTTCCTGGTCAAAACGGAAACCGTCCTTATCCACGATGTAGCCGAAGAAATGGACTTCGGTGACGCCGAAGTATGACTTAGACAACTTTAGGAAGATGTTCTTCTCCTGGCACCGTGCTATAAAGAGTTCATAGCGGTCCATGAGTTCATCCAGGTTATTACCTCCAATAACGCAGTTGTCGAAGATAACTAGGAGCCAATCTTCAAAACCCGCGAAGAGTTCCATCATTTTGGTTTGAAGAATGGCCGAGGCGGGAGCTACTCCCTCTGGTAGGAACTTAGGTCGCAGTGTGCCCTCGGGTGTCAGTAAAGCAAGTATCTCTGACGTCTCGAAGTCGATTCTGAATTGGTGGAAAGCATTAGACAAGTCTAGGTCGATGTAGTAAGCATATCCTTTGAGCTTAGCTAGTGCGTCCTGTACTACAGGTATCCAGCCATGTTGGAGGAGCACGAAGTTGTTGACCCACCGATAGTCACCACAGAGCCTCACGAATGGATCTGTGGCCTTGTCTGCTACTACTAAAGCTGATACGATAGGGCTGGAAGATGGTAGGAGGTGGTAAGTCATAAGTCGTTTGATCTCCTTGGCTACTGGTTCGACTCGCTTGTGCGGTATTGGCC
>CALGTP010000214.1 GCA_937902105.1 uncultured Actinomycetes bacterium | reverse complement strand
ACGCCCGCGCCGAAACGCTAGCAGAATATTATTGCAGGGTGCAGTGGGCAGTCCGCCCAGTGACCGCGGTGGAGTGTCCCGTCGCCCTTGGACGCGAGCTACCAATGAATACCGGGCCAATTGTTGAGAAGGAGGTCACGGAAACTGCCAAGAAATTGAAGTGGGACAAGGCCTGTGGCAAAGACGGCGTGCCAGCTGAATTTTGGAAAGCTGTATGCGAACCAGGCACTGCAGCATGCAAGTGGGCACTGTCATTGTGTGCCAAATGCTGGGCTGAAAGTTGCGTGCCTTCCGATTGGCACGAGGCGCTGGTCACAGCCATTTTCAAAAAAGGAGACGCAGCCAAGTGTGAAAACTACAGGCCGATTTCCTTACTCCCAATTGGCTACAAGCTATTTGCTGCAATCCTCCTCCAACGCCTGAAAAACGGCAATGCAGAGAAGCGGCTATGGAAAACACAGTTCGGCTTTCGATCCCGTCATGGAACAGCTGATGCTTTGTTCCTTGCGAGGCGTCTCCTCGAAAAAGTTTGGGCGAGACAAGACGGACAACTCGTGTTTCTGGCCCTGGACTGGGCAAAGGCTTTTGATAGTGTCTCGCCGGAGGCCCTCTCTGCTGCACTAACACGCTTCGGTGTGCCTCAGAAGTTCGTCGCAGCAGTGCGTGCCATCTACACTGGAAGGACCTTTGCTGTCAGAGATGCAGGTTGCACCTCCCAGCCCTGGGACCAACATTTCGGTATCTCCCAAGGGAGCCCACTCTCACCGTTCCTCTTCTCAATCGTCATGACAGTGCTCATTCACGATGCAAAGGGAGGAGAAGGTCGCATCGACAGCTCTTTGCTCGTAGACGAACTGATGTATGCAGATGACACCTTGGTTGTGTATGGTGGTGTCACTGGATGCGGGGCAGGCGGAGCTGTTCATGCACAAGATTCTGGCAGCTGGCAAAAATTATGGACTCGGTTTCAATTGGAAAAAGCTAGAGACGTTACCTGTGAGATGTGAAGCCGAAATCTGCAAGCCTGATGGATCGTTTGTGGAGCAGAAAGACTCCATCACCTACTTGGGCAGCGTTCTCTCTAGCAGCGGACATCTTGGAACCGAGCTGGGTCGACGATTGGGGGCCGCACTGTCTGAGTTCAGGAAGCTGGAAAGGGTTTGGTCGCACTCCACACTTTCAGCGGACCGAAAGCTACGCATCTTCGAAGCTTGCGTCTTGAGCAAGCTGTTGTATTGCCTGCACACCGCCTGGTTGAACAAGCATGAGCTAGCAAGGCTCGATGCCTTTCAGGCTAAATGTTTGCGCCAAATTCTGCGGATCCCTCACTCCTACATGAGTCGCGTGACCAACAAGTCAGTTCTACAACAGGCTTTGGCCGAGAGGCTCAGCACCACCCTGCTGAAACGACAGTTGCTCTTCTTAGCGCATGTGGCCCGGAAGCCTGGAGACGACCCCGTGAGAAGAAGCGTTCTGACACCATTCTCCTGCGAGTTGCAAAGCCGACTTTTAAAGAGAAAGAGAGGCCGCCCACGACTGACGTGGGGTAGAGAAGTGTACAAGCATGCGTTATCAATTACTAGTAGCCTGCAAGCTTTACATAACTTTTGGCAGGATACACCAGCTGCAAGCGCAGCTTGGCATGCAGCAGTGCAACGTTACTGCAGCACCATGTAAGCCAGCCGTTTTCCATTGCTCATGTGCCTAGACACTCAGCTTTACCTACCTACCTGTTATTGCCCGCTTTACAGCTTACGATCAGCTTACGGGTCTATTCCCTTTTCCGCAGCAACCCTTGGGACTCCGTATGGTATCATATAATATAACCCCAACATCGGATTAAACAAAGAAACACCTGGTTATGAAGCGC
>CALGTP010000213.1 GCA_937902105.1 uncultured Actinomycetes bacterium | reverse complement strand
GCTATTACGCACTCTTTCAAGGGTGGCTGCTTCTAAGCCAACCTCCTGGTTGTCTATGCGACTCCACATCCTTTCCCACTTAGCACACGCTTGGGGGCCTTAGCCGGTGTTCTGGGCTGTTTCCCTCTCGACAACGGAGCTTATCCCCCGCTGTCTCACTGCCTCGCTCTAACTTTCCGGCATTCGGAGTTTGGCTGATGTTGGTAAGCTTTTGGGCCCCCTAAACCATCCAGTAGCTCTACCTCCGGAAAGAAACACGAGACGCTGCACCTAAATGCATTTCGGGGAGAACCAGCTATCACGAAGTTTGATTGGCCTTTCACCCCTATCCACAGGTCATCCCCCCAGTTTTCAACCTAGGTGGGTTCGGTCCTCCACGCGGTCTTACCCGCGCTTCAACCTGCCCATGGATAGATCACTTCGCTTCGGGTCTAGAGCATGCGACTAATTCGCCCTATTCGGACTCGCTTTCGCTACGGATTCCCCTCACGGGTTAACCTCGCCACATACCACTAACTCGCAGGCTCATTCTTCAAAAGGCACGCTGTCACCTATTACGGCTCCAACGGCTTGTATGCACATGGTTTCAGGTACTATTTCACTCCCCTCCCGGGGTACTTTTCACCTTTCCCTCACGGTACTTGTCCGCTATCGGTCATCAATGAATATTTAGGCTTAGCAGGTGGTCCTGCCAGATTCACACGGGATTTCTCGGGCCCCGTGCTACTTGGGATACCACTCAAGAGTCAAACAAATTTCGATTACGGGGCTATCACCCTGTGTCGCGGTCCTTTCCAGAACCTTCATCTATTTGAATGATTTTTTACTCTTTGAAGTAGTTTCAGCTACCTCGGAATGGTCCCACGACCCCATAACAGCAACGTCTGAAAACTATCACGCTGAGATGGTTTAGCCTGTTCCGCTTTCTCTCGCCAATACTAACGGAATCATATGTTATTTTCTCTTCCTGTGGGTACTGAGATGTTTCACTTCCCCACGTTCCCTCCAGCTGCCCTATGTGTTCAGGCAGAAGTGACTGGACATTACTCCAGCCGGGTTTCCCCATTCGGAAATCCTCGAATCAAAGCTCTATTGGCAGCTCCTCGAGGCTTATCGCAGCCTTATACGTCCTTCATCGGTTATTGATGCCTAGGCATCCACCATGTGCACTAATTAACTTGGCACTTGCAGAAATTATTTTTATTACTAGATGCTCGCGTCCACTATGCAGTTCTCAAATTACGGGCAGGTTCCGAAATGATCTGGAGCTTTTTATATACCGAGTAAACAGTAGATAACAGTTCTGCCAGGATTTCGGTCCTACAACCGATCTAAAGCTAAGGATCTTTAACCTTGAAGCTTTAGATTGTCGGTCCGAAGCGCACTTTCGTGCCTTCAGGACCCAACAACGTGCCTAGAATTCTTTCTTCCATCGAACTTTTCCACGCGAATAAATTCGCAGTACTAGGTTTTTTAGTTTCTTGAATTCACAAGTCAATATTCCATCCATGAGCTACTCGTGAATCACGTATGGATTCAATCGAGGCATGGACAACTACGAATTAACGTAGCTGCCAAATGCTCCTTAGAAAGGAGGTGATCCAGCCGCACCTTCCGGTACGGCTACCTTGT
>CALGTP010000212.1 GCA_937902105.1 uncultured Actinomycetes bacterium | reverse complement strand
AATTTGTAGTTATGCTACTTACACCTAGTAATGCAAAATGTTATCACTGAGAACACCTTAAAACCTTCTTAAGTTGGCTTGGAAAGACATTATCGAGTTTGTTATTAGCCCTGAAAAGCCCAGGTCGCCCACAATTGCTTTGTATAACTTCCAATAAACTCCCAAAAGAAACCACCCTCGGGGAGGAAGATTGAGCTACTCCAGGGCTGTGGTGTTGTAGTAATTAGTGCTGGTACCACGACGCATCCACGAAGCTATGATTCATCGAACATGATACTTCAATAATTTAGTAAAGCCCTGTGTCCTCAGCATCGGTCGCAAAGGGATCAGGCATGGCGGATGATGTGCTATATGGGTCATAGTCCAGGTCGGGCGCATCGTCCTCCCAACTGAAGCAAGCAGGCGCCGAAGCTAGACTAATTGTTGGGATCAACTACCTCCAAACCAACTACTTCACCATGAACATTCATCTGATCTGTCTGATTGGCAAGCCTATCTGATCCCAAGAGAAACCTATTAAACAACGCAAGCAAATTGCTGGAAATCCAAAGGTAAACTATTCAACAATGCTAGCAATATGTAGGAAATCTCTAGGAAAACTATTTAAAAATGCAGGCAAACACAATGCACACACGAACAACCAACAAAATACATTTCGAATATGTGGCCTACCTAGCAAAACAAAGTCCTCGGCGACGCTGTGGTTCGCTGTCTCTGCTGGAGTAGCAACCCTCCACCTAGCAACCACCAGCCTCCATTCGGACAGGGTGCGGCTCTGCATCTTGCGCACCACAGGACCAGCCAGTTTTTGTGCAATGCCCTGCAGTTTCTTCCAGAGTCGTGCTTCCTGTCTGCGGCCCTGAGACGCCAGTTTCCACGCCATGTCCCCAATCAACGGGCATGGCCATGCACCCTGGTGCAATCCATTATGTGACTTCAACTCCAAATATGTTGTTTTGTATTGTTTAAGTACTTCGTCGTCATCTGTCCACACCCGAGAAAGAAATTGACGCGCTGAGACTTCGACATCCTCGCAACCAGCCACAAATTTGAGCCCCATGGCCCGTCTCTCGTTTTCCACAGCCTCGCACACCGAAGACAAACCTGACACCTCTGACTCGAACAAAGACAACCACATGTCCTTCTCAAATTGCGCCGGGCTGAGTGTCAGCACATATTTGCCATCAGGGGTAATGGCATAATCACCGTCACGCAATCCCTCTTGCTCCTGCAACTGATGCTGAAATTTGCCTGCTTTGTGAAATCCGCCCAACGCTCTGCACCAGCTGCGGAGGCACCACAAATGGGAACCGCAGAATTGCGGTCGGCCCGTGAAAGCAAAAAGCCCTTCCAAATCAGGGATTTGAGGCGCCAATGGGTCCCTGGGAGGCCGCACCCAGCGCTCTAAGGGCCACGCAAACCACTGGCCATCATCGGTCTTCTCGATGCCCAAGGTTCTCGGGCAAGGTGGACTTGTATGATCTCTGAGGTTCCCGAACCACTGCTCGTCGTAGTCGTAGAAGCCTATGGGGGACGGTCGTGCCAATTTATGAAGGTCAAGATCTTGAACGCAAAGGCTATGGTCAAACACTGGATCAGAAAGTGACTCAGTGAAAATGCTAAAGAGATCATCTGATGGTTGAACAGCCGCTTGCATGGCGTCACTGCGTAGTTTCAACCTACACTGTTCAACGCGGAGGTAAGCCAGTTGGACCCCGTAGCTCTGAGTTTTCAATGTGAGGCGGTTGGCCCACTGAGTCACTGTCGACTCGCTTGGCCCACCACGCAAATCCTCAGCACGGAAAGCCCCACGGCAATCAACGCAAAGATAATCCGAAGCCAGGATCACAACCTTCGTGTCTCCTGAAGGTAAGAATGGCTTCCTGAATGGAAGAAGATGTCCGTCTCCTTCACGTAAACCAAGCCGGAATATTTTTTTGCAACAGCACGCAACACCTTCGAACCAGACGCCCTCGGTTTCTGCCGCTTCCAAACGATCAGACCACCAAAGCCATGCATCCCACTTGAATTGGGCACGAGCCCTTTCTGGTACGAACTGGGGGAACTCCCTCAAATGAGAAGGGAACTTCTGCTGGAGGGTGTGGATGGCAGCAGCCCTGTCTGAAGCGAAGTGGCACCAATTCTTTCCGCAATGGTGCTGCCAGGTGCACGCTCTACTTGTGCAGTGGGAACTTGCAGCGCGTCGCAGTAAGCAACCAACGGCTTCCACGGCCAAGCCTGATTCTCGTAGAAAGTTTCTGGTGCAGCCAAGGTCTGAGTACAATGTTGTCAAAGTGTTTCTCACCCAATCTCTGTGTCGCTTATCCCATTCGTGGCCACACTGCTCAAGGGCTTGTCGAACTGAAGCCTGGCACTCGATGAAAGGGAAGATGGAAGCATCAACTACGTCCAGTTCATCAAAGCCCTCGACAAACTCGATCATGGCATCTTCGAGCGCTTCCTCAAGATGCTGTGGAAGGACGACCGGCCCATCGGTTTGCTTATCCATCCCCTCTGCATGCATGCCTTCGGAGACTTCAACATCTGAGAGCACATGGTCCTCCTCTACACTCATAGCCGCCAACTGTGCGCTCCGGGCCTCGTTTCGCAGCTTCCGGAAACGCTTCTGCGCCTCACGCACAGTACCAGAATGAACCTCGGAAGCATCAGCGACAACATCTGGCAAGGTCTTTTCCACACATAATTGGTGCGCTGGGGGCATGCTCCCTGCACGCAAGCTTGCAGCCCAGCGCGACACTCGATGATACAAACTATATTCAACGGTGCCCCGCTCAGCAGTATACTTTGGCATGCCGCGATCCTGCACCCACGTTCCAACCTCGGACACGGACACATGGAAAGTAGCCACTTCTCGCACCATCTGAGCTGTAGCTCTCTGAGCATCAGATAAACTTGATATGTTGCCCTGGCGTCTGAACCACAAGCCCAAGCTAGCTTCTTTGGGATCGGTGCTGTGTTCTGATGGCGCGTTGCCATGAGACTCACACCATCCAACGACATCCTTAATGTGCAAGTCCCATTTGGTGCATTTTTCCAAAATGCTTGTCTGCAAGACGTCTTGCAAGCTGTGTTTTTGATCAACTGGAAGTGCTTTATTGGCAAGCTGTTCCCGCAACCACCTTGCAAGGCTTCTCTCGTTCAGGTCTGTGGATTTCTCGTTTGGTCGCTTGCCTGATTTACCTGCGTTTGATAAATGAACTCGCAAAGCCTCCAATCGCTCTGGCCATGCATCTTTGTCCTTGACACGGCCACTACCGAGCAAACCGACAGAAGCGCTTTCTTCACATGCACATTCTGAGATTGCGCACAGCACACATAAGCACTCATGAACACACACCTCAGGGAATCAATGTGCTCAATGAAATAGCAGTAAATATTTGCACTTTGCCTCTGTGTCTTTGTCAACCCATTAACACTGGCGACAACAAGAAACCTGTTTCACTGGCCCAAAGAAGGCCCCAGCATGGCCCAAAGATGCCCACAAAATGGCACGATGGTGGTCGAAGATGACCCCAAAATGGGCAGAAATGCACCAAGCTAGCCTCAAGAAAATGAGGGTTGAGCCCAGGAGGCCCCAACGCGGTCCAGGTGGTCCTTAAAGGGGGATGGCCCCCAGCTGGCTCCCAAATTTGCCCACAAGATATCCACTGTTAGCGTGCGCATATAAATGCGCACGCGTATAAGATATAATTCTGTATTTGTACACATGTACTGGACACACACATGTGCATGCTTCGCGCACACTCAGTGGCCTTCTCATCGTTTTGCGCGCACGCTCCGTGCGAACGGTAATAGGCAAAAAGCAGCATGGTAGAACTTGCAAGAGCAGCATGTCAAGTGGAAAGCGCAGCATTTGAAAAGCGCGGTAATTACAAGTCCATGCTTTCATGTATATCCATATCTCTTTCCTTCTCTACGTACATGTATATATGATTTAAGGTCATGCTGACAGCGATGTTGGGACTTCAACTTGAACCCCAAGTTGGCCAAATTGGCGAAGGATCGCTGTCCCATGACTATATAAGCAAATCTGCATGTCTGTAT
>CALGTP010000211.1 GCA_937902105.1 uncultured Actinomycetes bacterium | reverse complement strand
GCTTTGTAACTGAGAGCCGTAAGAAGGTGCTTCTTTTCCGTGAGTTTCCATTTTTTGAATTCAAGATGCGCAGCCAATAAAGCATGTTTTTGACATTCAGCCTTGACTTGCTCGTATGACGCGAGGTACGTGTCGATAGCCGCCCTCGTCGCCTCATTAGCGACATCGTATGCTGTCTGAAGTCTCTCGCGTCTCGCATCTTCTGTGTTCTTTTCGTCCTGTTGCTGTCGGCCTTTCGCCTCGGCTGCTGCGGCCGCCGCGGTATTCCGCTGCGCTCGCATGCTCGAGAGGCGGTGGTCGATGATGTCGCGTGCATGCACGGGCAAAATTGTCATCGCCCTGAACGATTTTATCTCATTTTCGTCTGTTGTCACGCGCACTAGTTCGTCTATAGCTTCGTTGGCAGATGCTGTTTCGTCGGCAAGTTTTGTTCCCGTATCGTGCACAAGCTCATTGAGTCTAGATTCTTCGATTTGATGTTCGGCCAATAATCTTTGGTGGGCTATTTCTGTATCTTGGTCGGTCGGTTGTTCTTTCTTCATAGTTTCGATTTCGATGACGCATGTACAGTATTCCTCGATTTCTTTTAGCAGGCTTGTGCGCAGCGCGTTTGCTTTTGCCACACATTCTTGTGCCTTTTGCATTGCGTGAAATTCGCTTTCGAGTTTCTGTAGCATGGCGAGGTCTTGGCCGTTTTTGTCCATTTTAAGTTGCCATTCATCGACTTTTTGTGCAGCAAGCGTGTCGATGTCTATGTTGGGCGTGTCCAGTCCCTCTGGAAAAGTTTCTGCTACTCTTTTGTTTATCATTGCCTCTACATACTGTGCCGGCAAATCGTTTATCTTCAAGGCCTTCGGGAAAACCCCACGTTCGTCTACTGGCAGCTTTGCCCATGCTTCGCCTTGCGCGAGTTGTGCAGTGGCAAAAGTATTTTTGGATTTGTCGTATAGTTCGAAGGACGCTTGGTATATCTCCTCTTGCACTGCTTGTTTATCATTGTTCTGTGTGTCTTGTAACCTGAGATTTTCCTGATGTTTTTTTATGTCTGCTAATCTTTTCTGTGCTTTCTCAATTATTGGGCCGTATTCTTCGTCCGAGACGTTTTTGAGTTTTTTCCGTTCATTGATAACTTGAACGTGTTTGATGCACTCTGTTTGAAGGACTTCTAATTCTTTCATTTTTTGGTTAATCTTCACCGATGCGACTATCATGTCAGCATAAACAAGTATTTCTGTCTTCGCATGAGCGCATGCGGCGTTGGCTGCCTGTTGGCATTGTTCCGTGCACGACTCAGCTGCCGTGTACGCGTCCATGTGTTGCTTGTTTTGCTCGTTGCGCGCTGCTTGCAGGGTGCTGGCAGCTGCCGCGGCGTCGATTTTTTGATGTGCTGCATTTTGTTCGTGCGCAAACAGAATGTCTTTTATTGCATGTAAGGCGTTCACAAACATTCCAGGTTCTGCACTTGAGGCGGCTGTTGAATTAACCGCATCTTGTTCTTGTACTGCCTCTTCCACCTCTTTTTCCGCCAACTCGACGGCGCTTTGTAGCAGCTCGACCTGTGTTTCACGTAGCGCGACGATACGCGACGCTGATTGTTCATTTACGGCGCTTGCTGCTTGTGTTTCTTGTAGTTGTGTTACAGACGATTCTACGTTTTCCGCGATTACAGCGCGTTCGTGGGTGCGGAGCAGTGCGGCCTGCTGTTGCATTTCTGCCTCGGCCGTGTCGTCTGCCTCTTCTCGAATTTCTTCTTGCACTTTTACGTCGTGATCTAATTGAGCCACTAGGGACACGAGATGCAGTATTTCCTGTTGCGGCGCTTGTACCGGCGCATCTGCATCAGCACTGGGTGGAGGTCCTGCAGCTGCTGCAGCTTCCGCCGCTTTTGTGATGTCTGGCATCAAAGATTTAAGCTTTTGCATTGCGTCATTTGTAGTTTTGAGAGACGCGTCATATTCAGTTTTAGCTGCTTTCGCTTTATTCTGGAGATTGCGCGTGTGATTTATTTGTTTTTGTAAGGGTTCGAGTGCTTTTTTTGATGCCTCTGACGTAGTCTTTGCCGTGGCTTTTTGTGTTTCTGCTGTTTTTATTTGCTCTTCTGTGAATTTAAGGATTTCACTGGCAGGTTTCTTGTCTTTTTTTTTTCTAATAATGTCATCAAAAACGTCAAATCGATTTTGGTCCAATTCGAATACTGCTTGGGTTATATTTTGTAGTTTCACTACTTCTTGCATTTGGTTTGTGAGAGCCTGTGTGTAGTCGTTAATATTTTTGCCGTATATTTGCTTTGTTGCGTCAAAATCTTTCTGAAAGATCGGATATTGCAGTGTTATTTCTTGTGCGAGTTCTTGCGCGTTGGTTGTATTGGCATCAAGATTTAGTCCTTGGGCTGCCTGCGATAACAAGGCGCAGTCTGCGGTGATCTTGTCATAATTGTCCTGAATTTGCTTGTGTGCTTCGAATAGGTCGGCGGCCGTGGTGGTCGCAGCAGCAGCGTTTTGTATGGCGGCTGCAAGTTGCGTTTGTTGGAGTGGATGCTTCATGTCGTAAAATTTGAGGAATGCCGGATACCTGTCCCAGTATGGCAACGCGTTCCACGTTTTGCTGGTAATTGGAAGTTGACGCTGAGCACAAAGTGCTCTAAATTGAGCGTCGTTTTCGTAAAACTCGTTCCAGTTAATTTTAGCATCGCATGTAGGTATACCGTTTCGTGCTGATACGGACAGCAGTTGCCGCGTGTGATGTTCCTGAGTGCTGTGTAGTTCGTTCGTGACAGGCACGAGATCGGCTTCCATCGCATGCAAGGACGTGAGAATCGAGTGAATGTCCTGCATTTCGTGGCACGCACGCGTCTTTTATAGGGATGTGGGGGATGTGTTACGAAACGCGCGTGATACGAAACGCGCGCACTGCGCCGGCAGCGCGGACGGACGTGGGATCGAGGGTGACGGCGAGCACGAGGAAGAAGCAGGCGAGCACGGCGGCGCAGGAGAGCGCGTTGAACAGGGCGAGTGTGATGACGAACAGGGCGAGGGCGGAGCAGTCGGCGGCGAGGGCGTCGCGGGGCATGGCAGCACGTGCGCGCGTGTTAAGTAGCGAGGCGCACATGGCGAGCACATTTGGCACATGCAGCTCAGAAGCAGCGTGCGCGGGCGTTTGCTTTATAGGGCGTGTGTGCAGGAG
>CALGTP010000210.1 GCA_937902105.1 uncultured Actinomycetes bacterium | reverse complement strand
ACCGCTACTGCGAGGCATGGATTGTAAATCATCGGCTATGGAAGACCTGACTGAAAGTCGGTCTGGTTCCAAAACTGATGTCATGCTGGGAGCCCTATCTAGAAGAGATCCCAAGGGTTCTGAGAAATTACTAGGTGCTCCAGCAGTTGAGCTCTGACCATCTTGCGTACTGGGGATCCCTATAGCCCTTTGATCCCTGGATACCCTGGATTCCAATTCCGAGGATACCTCGCTAATGTTACGATGGTCCGATAGAGAGCTTTCCATGCCAACCTCTGACTTATCAGTCTGAGGATTTTGTTCCTGCCATCGAGCAGGAGTAGCTGTTTGAAACAAGCCCAAGTTTTCGGTGGTCGGATCTGTGAGGATTCGCTGCAAAGCATCTCGAGTTTTCAAAGCGTGATGTCCCTCGCAAAGGACAAGCACAGTGATCTGCTCCAAAGGAATATCATTGCCGTATAGGCCGGCTGCCAGCTGCACTGAGTCAACGATGAAAGTGCCTGCCTGCTGCTTGTAACGATAGTCCTTGTACTGCCTGTTCAACCAGACAAAGCAGTGAAATTGTGCCATGCTGTGAGAAGGTCGAATGTAGCGATAACCATGAGCAACGATGCAACCCATGTAGTTTGGAACGTCCCTGAAAGAAGCTAGCGCAAGACCGAGTTGCCAGGTAGACTCCATGTCACGCTCAGCATCTCGGGTGTAAGTCAGCTCCTCAGGATTTTCCGGATCACGTTCAGCGATGTGGTATTGCATTGAACTCGGTGGTAAGTTGTTGGCCACCTGCATAAGTAATTCCATCGAATGAGCAAGCGGAAGGATACTGTCGTCCAGTTCAGTCTGCAAGTAGACTTCCCAGTGTAGTTGTCCAACGTAGCCCGCAGCGATGACTGCCAAAGGAGTGGCGTCAGGAATGACTTCTGCTGGTGGTGGTTTGTACTCTATCACAGGTCCTTGAACACTCCCCATTCCAGCATGGGGTCTCACCTTGCGAAGTGGAATGTCGTAGTGGTTGCCCTGCCAGCGAACTGTGACTGTTCCTGGCATGCCTGGTAGATCAGTGTCAGTGATCCTACCTGGCCCGACCCAGTTTGACACGTCCTTCTTCTTGATAGGTCGAAGGATGTCAACGTGGTCACCAACCTTGTAAGTCCCGGCCACAGCAGTCCTGGTTGTGCCTCTGTCGATGCGCTCCATCCTAGACTGCATGATTGCCTGTTGAAAGCTGATGATTGCTTTTGTTCGAATCAGTTGATGTTGAAAGAATGGCTGGTGTCGTTCTTGGAAACTGGACACAGTGTTGAGTTCAACGTCTCTGATGTCGCTGGGTAGACAACCGTAGATACACTCATAAGGCGTATGATTGTTGTATGACAGTTGTGTGTTAAGGCATAGCTCTAACTCAGCGGCTACGTCTTCTGGTTCGATTTTGATTCCAGAAGAAGCTGAGTCGTCCACCAACTTAGGCCCGGCATTGCGGATCAGCTGGACACGCCGATCCAAGACTGCCAGGGGCCCATGGTCCTCTTTAGCTGTAATCAGTTCCCGGTTACAACCAAGTTTTTCGAGGTAGATGCCAAAACGATCACCTGCAAGAGCGCGTTCTCCATCAACACGGACAATGCGAGGTGCACCAAACTGTCGGTACCATGATCGTCTGAATCCCTGCTCTAGTGATTCCCAGGATTTGTACTCCACATATTTCAAGGTGCAGTACCTGGTAGCTTCATCGCAACCGAGCATGAAGCAGTAGTCCATGAAGAACACCAGGTCGAATAGCACTCGATCATTGAAGCTTCCCAGAAGATGAAGTGTGCCGGCGGGCTTGGCGGTAGCACTAGCATACCGCTTGCATACCACGCACATGTCGCAAGCTGGTTGGACTAGAGTAAGGACTCCTGCAGGCACCCCTGCCCTGAAGAGTATTTGTCGAATCTCCTCGGGCTGCCTGTGGTACGATCGTTTGTGGAACTTGTGAAGCCATGTTATCTTGTCGTCCCTGGAGCCTTCTGCAAGCACTTTGAGAAATGCTGACAGGGAGAATTCAGTTGTGTTTTGAATCTCAAGTTGCATCTCAGCTGCAGCTACAGCTGGGTCCACAACCGCTGAGGCTTCAGCTGCTCCTGGGCGATCAGCAGCGTAGATCACTGCGAGATAGCATGGTTTGGTTCTGAACTTAGGGTTCTGCTTCTCTAAAGGAAGCTTGGTGTATTCCACCCATTCTGTTTTCCTCCATTCACCAG
>CALGTP010000209.1 GCA_937902105.1 uncultured Actinomycetes bacterium | reverse complement strand
CTCCGATCGTGAACATGGCGAGTCCGCTCTCAACCGTTACTGCGCTGAGTCTCTTCCCCATCACCATGATGCCTCCACTACTGAACAACGCTCCAACGAGCTTGCCTGGCGCCTACAACACACGCGCAGGGTATATAGGTGCGTTCCCATGCACACCAGCCCTTTCAAACGCATTCACCTTCGAATGCTGGGCAAACATTGATGCGAATCTAACCAGAACCACATGCATCTTCGACACATTGCCACCGGGCACTTCTCGTGGTGACACACCAGGCAGGCTGATAGGTTTCGTCGACACCACCAACGTGGTCATGGCCTACGTCGGAAACGCTGGACCTCTCATGCGCAATCTTTCCAGTGTGATCACACCCGGTGTGTGGAATCACATCGCATGGGTGTGGAATGGCGCTACAAGTGTCATGACTTGCTATCTCAATGGTGTTGCGGGTGCGCCAGTTTCAATCGCCGGAGGGTTGAACGTCATCACCAATGGAATCACGATTGGCGTAAATTGCGATACACTGTCGCAGTTTGCACAAAGCACCTTGTACCAACCTCTCATGAGAAATCGCGTAGTCTACACGAGCAATTTCACACCGTCACAAGACCCTACTCCAGCTGCATTGGATACCTCAGTAGTATATTTTCTCGGACCGAGCCTCGTAGAGCAAGTTTCAGGCAGTGTGGTACAGACCGCCGGCAATGTTGTGAACACCTATCGCGGCCTCGCTTGAGGAAAGACCCTTACAGTAAATGCTAGCAGTGCAACGCTACCATCCACAAGCTTATCCACCTAGCATGGGCTTCCCACAGTTTGGCGATGACCAGTTGGGCCGCGCCCTTCGCAGAATCGATGCCAGGGCGGACGCTCGAGCAGCCCGTAAATTGGAGATTGCCAAATTACACCACAAACGATTGGACACGCTGGGGCTCATGAGCGAAGCCATTTTACCTCCACAGTCGATGTCACCAGAAATGCCGAAGGAGCACCATGGGATGTATGCGCCAGATGGGCATCATTTGCCTATGCCGTTTCAATCTCCACCCGCGCAGCATCAGGAACCACAGAAGCCTCCGCCCCTAGAAATCGAAAACGTCGCAGAGGCTCCAGCGGAACAGACAGTTCTCGAGAACTTCTTCGACGCAGAAGAGCCTGCAAGTCCTTCAAGGTTGCAGCGTTTACGAGAGCAGGCAGGAGCAATCTCAGACACTGTGAGGGGACCTTTGGCTACAGCTGCAAGTGCGACTTTCGTGGGTACGAATACAGGCATAAGACTCTTAGGTCGCGCAGCAAGTTCAGCTCGAAATAGGTCGGTTTCCATTGCTGCGGCAGCAGGCCCGCATGTTCGAAGCACGGCCCTGGGACTGGGTAGTACTATCGTCAGAGGGGCTGGAGCTGCGAACGATCTGGTACACGCAGGAGCTCCAATGATTCTCGGGGCAGCCCAGGCTACACACGAAGCGGTTAATACAGTAGCTGGTGATGTGAAAACCGCAGCTATTGGGGCGAAAAACTTAATGCAAATGGCTGCACCCCACGTTCAACACGCAGCGGGTGTATTGGGAACTGCAGCGATCGAGCACGGTCTTCCTGCTGCAAGCGCAATCGCGTCGGGGGCTGGGCATGCTGCTGCGAGTGTGGCTAAGGGGGCGTTCCACGCAGCAAAGCATGTTTTCACCAATATGAGCGACATTTTGGAAGCTATTCGCGAAGAGCAGCGGAATCACACGCTCGAGGATGAGCGGCAACCAGCCCATAAGCGAAATCGGGCGTCCTCGCCTGTCGCGCAACAGTCCAAGCATACACCAGCTGCCTCAGTACCCAAGCGAGTCATCAACAGCAGGGAGCATAACGCAGGCCAAGAATCCTATGCGACAGCTGCGGAATGGAAAGCTAGACCTGGGGGTGTGAATAAGACTTTCTTAGCGAATCAGCTCTACATGCGTCCAACTTTCGTGGCAGTGGAGCGGAAAAAGAGCGTGTTTATCAAAGACGAGTCCAAGTCCTGGGCGAAAATTGTGAAAGAATCGACAGATGATGAGCTCATCCAACTTCTTTTGCAGCTAGATCGTAAAGGATGAGAGCTTACCTAGACTTTGGTGGCCCTCCCAATGGTATGGAAAGTTTCTTCAAACAGCTAGACTCTATAAAACGTCGGAACCACGCTCACGAGGAGAGGGCAAAAGCTGTTGAACCTACTCGAACTAACCCCACACCAACCACACTGGACCGAAGCGAAATCCCACCCAGTAGCGCACCTCCCTCGTCGAGTGACAATTCTGCGGTAATACCAAATGAACCGGTAGGCCCCAGCAAACTCGAGGCAGCTACCTTTGCAGCCTTAGGGGCGAGAAAGGGTCTTGTGAAGACAGGCTTTGCAGACGCTATGAACGCCGATAGAGCAGCCTACGCAGCCCAGGTCAATCGCTACG
>CALGTP010000208.1 GCA_937902105.1 uncultured Actinomycetes bacterium | reverse complement strand
CAGATCGACAGCCCTTACAACACTTTTGCTGCCCTTGAGACTCACTTGAGACCACAGATCGACAACCCTTACAACACGAGACCTTCTTGAGACCCCAGATCGACAGCCCTTACAGCACTTTTGCATCGCTGGAGACTTAATTGAGACCCCAGGCCGACGACCCTTACAGCACTTTTGCTGCTCTTGAGACCCTCTTGAGACCACAGATCGACGACTCTTACCGCACTTTTGCCGCTCTTGAGACCCTCTTGAGACCACAGATCGACAGCCCTTACAGCACTTTTGCTGCCCTTGAGACCCTCTTGAGACCACAGATCGGCAACCTTACAACACATTTGAACCACTTGAGACTGGCTTGAGATCACAGTTTGGCAACCCTTACAGCACATTTGCCCGCTTTGAGACCGTTGAGACCCTCTTGAGACCAGCAATGGCATCCCAGGTGATCAGGGGAAATGAGCCACGACCAGTAGCACGGTTGATTCAGGAGTAGCATTTTGCAGTTATGTTGAGACCACGAGACTTGGGGTGTTATAAAACTAAAAGGGTGGGTCTCAAGGTCTCAAAACCTCTAAAGTCGCCTCCAAAGTCTCTCACGCCACTGTGTTCTAGGCTGCGGCGTGTAATGGAAGCTTGGCCCCTTAGAATTTTAGTCCGATTTCTGTCCCAAGTCTCTGCTGTTGAAGCCAGTTCGCTCTCACTGTCCTTGTATGGTTGCCACTGGCTCAATGCTGAAACATATGGTGGGTTGTGACTAAGACAGAGTGCGGTGTGGCACGTCGTGCATTCCAGTCACAACGAGACGACTTGTGTGAGGCTGCACATGTTGTTGAGTTTTGCACTACTTGGGTTCCACCATTATGCGAACCCTGGATGCAATTCTGGCAATTTGCTACCGTCATTCCTGTCCAGCTCCTGGACAGTAACTGATGCATACCCGCAACTGTGGACAAGACGTGCTACGTTAAGCCCTTGTGACTTTCATGGACTTTCAGGGCTAGTTTATGGGCCTGGATTCTGGCCGCAATTTGGGGGAGCGACGCCTGAAGCCCTACTGTTGGCAGCCGGGGGTCCTTTTTTTCTTCTTTTTGGGTGCCCTTTTTCTTCATTTTCGGGACGCCCGTTATCACAAATTTGGGGCATCCTTTTTGCAAATGCTTTGGAATGATTTCCAGCCCGACGCGCAGGCCGGGTCGCAAGCCCAAGATGAGTCTATGCCTTTCCGAGTAACCCACGTGACATAGTATTCCGGAGTGAGGCGCAGATTAATCGTGATAGCCCGGGGGAGGGGGGATGCAGTGAACACGGACTTCCTGGAACTCCAAGAACCATCAGCTGTGTGCGGACTTCCTGGAATTCCAAGAACCCTTAGGGCAACCAGAGTGTGTTGTCCATCGTGCTCTTCGAGCATGTTGCGACTATGAAAACGTAACATGCCGTGTTGTCCTTGCCAAGAATAAGATGCGCAATCGCTTGATGTTGTCATGATGTGGCCAGGCGAGTAGCAAGCAGGCGAGCTTTCAAGTGGTCAGGAGCAACCTGGTATGATGCGTTGAGCTGTTGCCATAGCTGGCTCGAGTCTAGTTTGCAGGTGCGTGTGCAGGTGTCGGTGTGGCAGTCATGGCAGCCATTGTCAGTGGAGCTGCGCCGAGCTCCCGCGTGGAGGCCTTGCGACGTCAATGTCGTGAGGTCTCGTCTGATATTCAACTGTTGGCAGACCGCGCCAAAAAGGCCAGGAAGGGGGCCGAGCAGAAACCTTTTGGTTTGTCGCCCACTGCAGAACGTTTGGTGGTCGGAGTTTATGTGTTGTCGGATTACAACGCAACTCAAGCTGCTCAGAAGCTGATGTCCTTCAAGAGCACAGGGGCATCATGTTCTACTTTGCTGGAAGCTGAACGGCTGGTGGAAGACATTTTCATGAGCATGCCGGATGATTTTGTTGCAATTATCCTTTGCGCAGAAGATCCTGCTACGAAGCGAATCGCCGCAGCTGCCCGCTCTTACATAGCCGAGTCTAGGACAGTTGACGGGGTAGAGCAACAGAACCTGGCGCGTGGAGTAGCTCCTAGTTCAGTTGCAGCTAGGATTCAGTTCGAGGAGTTGTCCCACGCCCACGCCCCAGCCAGTAGCTCCATTGGGCTTCGTGGTGCGCGGCAATGGGCCAGACGCTGGAGCAGACGCTGGGCAGTGAAGCGAGGGAATTTGCACCGACAGGAGCCGCTGGATACGCAGGTACTTGTGGACAAAGCCACTTAATTTTGGTTAGACGGCCTTCCAAATCTATAGCGAAAACGGAGAAAAAGAGGGCAGGTTTTGCAGCCCGCTTTCCGGGCTGCTTTTTAGATACCGTACAGAGCAAAGGGCCTGTAAATGAGACCGTTTTCCGGTCCCCTTTTTTGGACTTGCTTTCTGATGTTTTTCGGTATTTTTTCTGTACGGGTGTATTTTTTTTAGTGAACCGTTTCCTGCAGCGCAGTAAGGCCACCGCCTATTGGCAATGGCATCGATACAAGGAGTCTCGTGTCCCGGAAGGGAAGAAGATCCTACTCCTTAACTTAGACGAGACGTCTGTTTCTTTCGCTCCTGAGATGCGGTCGGGCTTGATTGTCGCTCGGTCAGCACACAAAGCCCGCTCGTTGGTAAAGAAGCAAGACACCAGAACAAACTTAACTTATGTTGCAGTTGTTCGCGACGACCGGGCAATGCAGGAGCACATGCCCCACTTTGTCATAGGCTGTGAATCTAAGATCACTTTGCAGCAGCTGCGCGAGCTGCATGCCGCTAGTCAGACCAACGTGAATGTCTGGCGGAATGAGAAATCCGCATGGAACAACAATGTACTCATGCAGCGCATCCTGAAAGAGATCAGCATTGCTTGTTCTCACCGGGCTGACTTGCAGCCCGTCTTGATAATAGACGTGGCACCGTGCCATATACACAAGAATGTGATGCAAAAAGCCAAGGCTTTAGGCATATGGCTGGTTTTTGTGCCGGCGAACATCACGAGCCTAGTGCAACCACTTGATACACATGGTTTTGCAAGTTTCAAGGCATGGCTGCGGAGGCAGTATTCAGACCTGCGGAGCAAGTCCGTCGATGGCTTAGTGGACCGGCTGAGTTGGCTGCAGGTCCTCCAGTCAGCCAAGCTTTTGTTTTTTGACAAGCAGTCATGGACTAAGAGCTTCCAGGACACAGGTGCTCGGTTGCCTTGTTTGCGTCTCACGCGAGCTTTGCAGAAATATGTTGGCCTTCACGCAGCCAGAGATGCCTTCGCGCAGGAGCCAGATGTGCAGACCTTGTCCTTGGTTTGGCCTCGGCGTCGCCCTATGGTCTATGCGCATGCTGCCCTGTTTGGAACTCAGGAACCGCACATGCCAGACCATGCTGCTTCATGGTCTCCGGCTGTGAAGCGGGCGCCGTCGTTGCCTGCCATGAGTATTGCTCTGGCATCTAGGTCAAACAAGAGGGCTTGTAGGCAGTTCCCTTGTAGGACCACTGTCTAACTACAGCCCTGGTTCTGCAACGTGTTATCACAATGCTGCTTAGAGCACACTGTCGCTAGACACTATTGCAGCCAGCGACAGATCAGAAAATGAGTCTGGAAACAGGCGCTAAAAAGGAGACCGGAAAAGGGTACCGAAAAGCAGCCCTGGGGTAACTATAGGGTGTCGGCCATGGCTCCCCCAAATTGGGGCCGGAAAGCGGGCTCAGAAATAGGACCTAGTAACCCATTGATTTGCCGCAGAATCTAGGATATTAATAGCTTGGGGGCTGTGCTGATGCTCCAGCATCCTAGCAGTGCTGGTCTGTTGCCACTGCGTGCGTTTCTAATATTTTCTCTGTGATGGCTTCAGGCCTTGGGGTGTTAGTCCTGCGCCTCTTGGGCCATGATTGGTGGGTTCTGTTGTACGCCTGCCTGGGCTTCATGGGCAGAATGGTCTTCATGGGTGCCTGGAGCTGTTGGCCTGGAGCTTATGGGTGCTGGTTTCTGGGTTAGGCGCGTCTTGATAACTTTGGAACGGGCAGGGTGGTAACCTTGGAGAACAATGGACCGGCGGGGTGTTAACTTGATAACTTTGGAACGGGCTTCCTGGGTGCCTGGAGCTGCTGGCCTGGAGCACAGATCGA
>CALGTP010000207.1 GCA_937902105.1 uncultured Actinomycetes bacterium | reverse complement strand
AAACATGCAATCAGTGTTGGAGGTCCCAGCTCTGGAGGGCAGTCCAAAACAACCCAGACTTCAGCCACTGCCCTCCTGACCAACAACACGCCCCAAACTTTAGCCGAGGAGGGGCAGCCTCGCCAATCAACATGCGAACCTTATCAAGCAGCGGAAACGGGCGCATGCTATGTCCTTTTTTGACCACACGGCGATCAATCATATCACCCCACGCTTCGCGGAACAAGTACTTCAAGTCCACCTTAACCTCTTTCAGAGAGTCTAACTGACGCGTGAAATCAGGGTACTCACGAGATCTAGACAACTTGTCTGCCCATTCATTTGCTTCTCCATCCAAATGCAGGATGCGAGCGGACGCTCCACGTCTTGTGCACACATACGACAACAACTGCAACGCAAAACAAAAAGGCTTCTTAGTGGAGAACATTTTGAGGTTCCCGCCGACGACTCCATTATTGTCGCAGAAATGCTTCACTGAAACTACAGCGCTAAAACGAGCACATGTCGCCTTCAACCTCGCCTCTAGCAGAACGACCTGAGCCAAGGCCTCATAAAAGGAGATATCGCTCCCAGCTTGCTGGCTGATCGCAAACATGTCGGGCAAGGACAATGGATCTATGTCGAGCTGGAACCACCAGATGTCTCTCAAGGATGGGTCTGCCTTCGGTGACCACCAACCGCCAATCCCTGCTCCCGAGCCTTCTGCCCAGGCATCGGCCGCACCTGCGCCCGGCAGCGGCTCCGGCGCCGAACAATCCCTCAACAAAGGGAAGCCGCGCAGCGAGTGCAGCCACAGTTTGGCAGCCATGCCGCACTCCTCCGAGACGCAGGTCTTGACACTTGACGTGCTCGAGAATTCAACGGTGGCAAACCCCTCGCTCAGTGGCGGCTGCAAAAGATCCGAGACGCTCCTCGCCTGGAATCTTCCTACCTTCAACACGCGCCAGCCGGCTTTCACTCTGCCGCTGATGCATGCCTCACGTACCACCAGGTCCTTGCCCAGTGAGTCAGCAACCTCCCTTAGCTCCACTGCGTTCAGCTTATGGCTGGCCACTGCTGGCCGCGACAAGTTGTTGAAGAAGGCCGAGAGCCACGGCTTCAAGAAACGCGCCACCCCCGCAATCCACATCAGGAAGCAGGTGCCCTTCTCCAGCTCTTTCCGCTTGATCCGCGAGCCGGGAACCAACGTCGCAAGAAAATTTCGTGCCTTGGCCAACTTGTCCTCTGGGAGAGACAGGCACCTTCGAAAGGAATGCACCTGCAAGCCAATGTACTTCAGCTCATCCAAGCTAACACGCAGCTTCGCCCAGGAGAGCGGCACGCCAATCGCCGTCAAGGCCATAATCACTGTGCAAGCATCAAGCCAGACGCCCTCCGCTGGCACCATTACTTCATAGTCGTCAACAAAGCAAAAACCGAAGTGATACCGCCAAACAAGCCTGTGAATGAGACGCATGATCATTGCTCCACAGCGCGACCACCACCAAGCGCTGTAGGCCGCTCCAAAGTGGCACACTAGCCAACGGTAAAGTACGCCAGCAACTTCAAAGAATTGCAAGCCCTGGTCATACTTCCTGACCCGCAGCGTCTTGTGCGCGCCTGCGATGTCCAAGGAAAACTGCGCCAAACGTGGCGCCCCAACATCGGCACTGTTGGAGGACAGTGCGTCGCTCAACTCCGCAGGAGTGGGGTTCTCGGCGTCCTCCGGGAAGAAACACCCCGGATTCACCCCCGCCACCGTGCAATCACCGGTCAGGCGATCGTCCTTCCCCATCTGTTTGGCCAAGCCTAGCTTGCCCTTGGCAACGCCCTGGGGCCACTCTGCTCGTGCATCTTCAAAAGTGCCATGCCATCGCTCTGCCAAACCCTTCTTCACATCGCTCTCAATGATCCGCTGGGCCGTTTCGGGCTCCTGCTCCGCCGTTAGCCAGTTCCCATCGCACCATTGCAGTTGCAAGGAAGCCGAACGTCTGCGTTTCCTCGTTGGTCGCCACACCCCCGAGGGATCAATCGGGTCGAAGAAGCCCGTGTTGACCCCCCCTCGCAGAAAAGCAAAGAGTTGACAATCTTCGTCGTCCAAGACCCTGGCAAGATCCTCCCACAAGTCCAAGTGGTAAGGCTGTCCTGGGTCAGCACCTACCTTGCCCTCAAAGCCGCGAGCTCGCACAAAGTCTGCTACAACAACTCGCATCTGCCCAACCTCCTGCTCCGAGAACAAGGACAGTTTACAATCCTCTGGGGGTGGGACGCCCTCGCTCTCACAAACCAACAGCCTCGACACTCTCAACTGCAGTCTGCGCAAGAGATCCCACTCAAGGGCCAACCCCTGCAACCGCTGCCGAAGCTCAAACAATGTATCTGCTCCCTTGCGAGGAATGGACCAATCCCCATTCGAGGGCAGCCCGCCCCCGTCTTTCAGCCACCGCCTCTCTGCCGCATCATGCCATGGAAGCTTCTCCGCCGGAAAAGCGGCCCCTGACGCCCATCCATCGGCCGAGCCAGCTGCTTCCTGAGCCAGCTGGTGGCCAACAGCGCCAAAACCTTCAGACGCGTTTAAAGACACGCTGGATGCGCATAGGACACTCTGCTCCCCACGCACACTTCTCGAATTAATGTCCTGCGGATCTCTGCCAAATCCGCTCTGGCCCGGCCCCGAGGACGTGGCATCTACACCAGCCCCCGGGGGCTGGCATCAATAGTGGACAAATTTGCAGCTGGAACCACGCGCACAGCTGCCAGCCAACCAATTTCGGCAGCGTGATTTCCCATCGGAAGCCTTCTCATCCCATTGAGCATAAGGCTTGACATGCTTGGCCTGCCGGCCGCCTGCTGCATCTGCAGCCGCACGCTTCTGGCCTTGCTGGCCACTGCCGCTCTCCATCGGCTTTGGGCCAAGGAAAGTCGCAAGCTCACCCTTAGCATCCGCAACATCCTTCAATGCCTCATCCAGCGTGCACTGCTTGGCATTCACCATTTGGAACGCCGCCGTCATGGCCAATCGATCAGCCTCGATGGCTTCCTGCAAGTTGGGGCCACGCATCCTTACGCCACCGTACTTCTTCATGTACAAGGACATGAAGCGCAAAACATAGTAGCGGAGGCTCGACAAGTGGGCTAGTCCAAGCATGGCGAAAGCTACCATGCGGAGCTCCAGCGACATTCGCATTTTCAAAGCACCGCCTTCGAATTTACAGTCTGCCTCATCTCCCTTAGCTTCTCCCCCCAAGGGCAAGTACATGCAGCCAAGGCCCATGCTGGCCAAAGCCTTAGCCTCACGGGCCACCTTACAAGGATCTGCTGACTCCTCCTCCACACTCTTATGGTGTACCCATGCAATCCAAACATATCCCACCTCAGGGTCCTTCATCCGCTTGCCAATCCAAAGCATCGTGGGCCCCGGGCGAGTCGCGTCGCACAGGACCTCCCCAGGATACTTCGCAAGGTAGGCAGTCTCCAGCTCCAAGCGCTCAGTCATGCCTACTGTCCGCTTCTGCATCGCCGAAAAGGCCTGCAACTGGCTCTCCATGGGAAGCACTGCCAAGGCTGTGGAAGGCTGCGCAGTGTCGCTCCCCGCTTCAATGGGCTTCTCTGTCAGCTGCAACCACAAGGCGCGCAAGCTCCCGACTGAAGGATGGAATTCCCATTCTTCAACGTCGACAGCCACTCCAAGGACCTTCTTGGTCACTAGCTGCATGCGAGCCCACTTGTCAAGAGTAGCTTCCGACCGAAAGCAAGTGGTGAAGGCTCCAACAGTGGTATACCCACCTTGCGTGAGCGCCACTGCCAACTTCGCATCGACGCCGACCGCCGCCACCGCGTCCAGCATCCCTTTATCCATGGCAAACACAAATAAAGCTACTTGTTCAAACTTGCTCCAGTCAAACAAAGCAGCTGCAAGGGTCACCAGCAATCACACACAACGCGACGCTGTGCTCAGAACATGTTACGCGAAGTCACAAGCTAACAAGACTGTCAGTCAAATTCGCACGCTGATGACTTATTTCCCTTGTGTGTGCTCTCACTACCAGCAGCTACACGAGCCATTGACTATGCGAGTGCTCTCGCTATTTGCGGCCACACGGACCAATGCATTTGTGAGTGCTCTCACTAAACGCGGCTACACGAGC
>CALGTP010000206.1 GCA_937902105.1 uncultured Actinomycetes bacterium | reverse complement strand
GGTCGATCCGAAGCAGCCAGGAAGTGCGGACTTCCTCTTTAAGGTGTATCCTGAGTATGTCAATCGTCGCATGCAGCAAGCACATACGGATTACGAATTCGCTCTGCGCAATCAGATGATCGATATGTGGGGTATTAATACGTTTGACGACTTGTACTTTAAGTACATGGTTGACCAGAAGAAGATTTCAGGTCCCAAATTGACACGCTCTGACAACGCACCATTGGATGACAAGTACGTCACGTGGAATTTCATGGCCAAGAGATGGCGTGCCGAGCAGGATGTTCAAACCCTGCACATGCCATTCTCCTCTTCGACAATCGGATCGAGGGGGTTCCCAGGGGGGATCGACCGAGGTGCTGCTAATCTTCCTGGTAACGCACAGGCGGATATGGGGTCAATGGCTAGGAGTTTGTTTGGCCTACAAAATGGACGAGGCGCAAATGCAGCCTTTCGACCACGGCCGGGGATGCAATAATAATTCTAAAGTCCTTGAAGAAGAATGGCAACGGTCGAAGGAACACGTGGTGCGCTCGTTACGCTCGGACTTGGCCATCCTCTCGCACGCGCCTTCGTTCTCAGTACGCTCGTCGGCGTCGTCGCGTTTTCGGCGGGCTTGCCTAAGTCGGCGTTCACAGAAGAGGGGGACATGCGCGCGCAGAATGGGCTCTCAAACGACCCAGAGGCGACGAATGTACATTTTCTAGTCGTACCTTTGAGTGTCGCGTTGTTCGTTGCGTTCTTGACATGAGTGACACAAAAATAAGCACTGGCGCGTTCATCAAGAGCAAGATGCACAATATGGCAGTGTGGTTGGACGCTGAGCTCCATCTGGCCGTGGATTACACTCCGATTGTCGACAAGTGCTCGGAGCTCGAGCTGACGACGATGTGCGCAATGCTGCACACTAAGAAGGAGGTGTTTAAGAAGAACGATTGGAGCGCGCTCACAGCGCTCGCAGCGGACGAACCTGCGCTTGCGCACTTCGTTTCGATCATCGACCAAGTGCGCGAACGCCGATGGATGCACGAGAAGTTTTGGAAGTATGTGAGGTTGTTTATCGATGTGATGGAGTGAAGAGTTTCTAAGTACTGTGTTAATTGAAAAATGCCAGAGGTGTATGACCCACTGGGCCTTGCCGAGCTCGACCCTGTGATGCTCAGCTCCGCTCACGAAGAGCGTCTTAAGAAGAATGTGCGTCTCGGTAAGGAACCCAAGGAACCTAAGGATTTTAAGGAATCGTCGAAGCGGCAGAAGGACGTCGTTGCACACTTGGAATCGACAAGCACGCCCGATCCACTTCCACTGCCCCCATCGCCCGAGATGCTCCGTACTATTCTCGATAAGATCAATGCGTACAAAGAGCGCTTTCCGCATCTGAAATCGCGCAACAAGGCGACGTCGAAGAGCACGCCCGAGGAGATTGAGGATGAGCTGCATTACATCGAGATCCAGCTCGGAAGCAGCTCGCAGAGTGGCAACTTCGGCGCGGCGGCGCTCTGTGCAGTGATGACATGCGTCGAACGCTCGACTGAAATTTGGAACCCGATGCATCTCGACCTACGCGGTCTCGGTGCTGTGACGAAGCAAAACATGCATGAGTTTCAGCCGATCATCGACGAACTCCTAATCAAGTACAACACTGGGCTGTACACGCCCCCTGAGATGCGCCTCGCACTTGCGATCGGCGCGGCCGTCGTGACAGTTCATGCGGCGAACCAGAATCCGGAGGTCGCCAAGGCTGTTCGTTCTATGAATAAGACTGTATCGAAACCACCTGGCTCTGATGCGATGTAATTCTGAAGTAGTGTGAAAGATGTCGGCTGCACTCCGATCCCTTGAGCGATTCAGGCCGGAGCACCCCCTCCCCTCAGCGCGGAACCCCGAGCGAGCGCCTCACACTGAAACATCACAGACCAATACGAGTGTCACTGGGAATGCACAAGGCGACATAGCGCACGCTGAACCTAAATTAAGCGACAATGCACCACCAAACAACAAAATCCCACCGAAAGCACCCACAGTAGCACCACCGAAGAAGGGGGGTATGAGTTACACGACAATGGGATTGGGCGCTGGAGCGCTAGCCTTTGGCGCTTATGCGACGAACCTCGGTGGATTAAGAAGCGCTACTGATCATTTTGCGCATGAAGCAGGCGATGCAGTCGGGGGGATCGTCGACAACGGCGAACACTTGGTTGGAGACATCGCTAAGGACGCTGGAGAAGTCGCCGACGAACTGAAGAAAACTGCCGATGGTCTCTTTGGGTTTATCTCAAAGCTACCCTATGTGATCACTGCTGTCGTACTTATCGGTGGTATAGTGTACTTGAGTAGTGGAAGTAAAGAGGTTCCGATGGGGGCTCCAGTCCAGTCCACTCAGAGTGCTACTCCGAGGATGTAAATTCTAAAGACTTATGCAAATGGCGACTGTAGCTGTTGAAGGTGCAGTTCTGGGTACTGAAGCTATTGCTGGTGCAATTGGAGGTACTGCAGCACGAGCATCGATAGCTGCAGGAACTCGCGCGATGGGAGCTTCTGTAACAAGAGCTTTGGGGAAACATGGATTTGACGTATTAAATGTTTTGATGATGGGGATGATGAGTATGCCACCGAGTCACCACGATGTACCCGAACACCACGATGCACCTCAGCCAATCAATCCACCACCGCCACCACCAGCAAAACCACCCGATCCACCACTCCCCACGCCAGCAGTCGCAACGCTTGCACCCATACCCCCACCCCCACCCCCACCACCACCACCAAAAGCGCCGACGGATTTCAGTGCAAATGGTGGTGCAGGGAGCAACGAACCACAGCATGTGTATAACGAGACACACCACGGCGAGTCATCTCAAATTACTTCAGATTCTTCGCCATTGGTGACCTTGATCGCGATCGCCGGTGGAGGTTTCATTTTATTCTATGCGATAAAGAAACTGACTTAATGTCCAATCCGTACCTTGCGATCTTTGCGCGCTCGTTGCTCTTAATGAGCGTCATGTACTATTATGGCTATACAATCTTCGCTGCATACTCCGCGGCGGTCTTGCACGACGCGATTTCGCTCTATGTAATATTCCAAACTTATCCGAAGCCTCGCGTATGGCGCTGATGACCCCCTACGACACGATTGACAAGTATGTCGAGCAGGACTTGTACACACAGACGATCGATCCAATTAACGGACAGCAAGGGCTGCCATGGATCCGCGACGGTCAAACAGAGCACTATGAAGCTAGAGAGCGCTCGCGTGCGATACGCGAGCAGCAGCTCAATGCCCTCTTGCCCATGGTAACGGCGGCATCGCAAACGACGCAAACTCCTTTCTATGCCCCAGGCGTGTCTGATGTAGAGGAACTCCCCAAGTTTGCGTCGCGTCAGACCTGGCCGTATCGATATGAAGCTGGGGCATATCTCTGGCGCGGGGCGACTCGAGAGGCGATGGAGGATGTCCGTGGTACCGGGACTCTACCAATTCTGGCTCAGGCGCAACGCGATTGGTTTTTTCAGGACAAAGACAAGGACAAGGGACAGGTGGAACGAGAGCAGTATGGTTATCGCGATCACCCATCGCGGATTTTTGACACGTCGGGTGCACCAGACTTTGGTAAAGCTTGCGACACTGAGCGAGCATAGTTGTAGGGTATCTCAGAACTTTCTAGTGCGTTAATTAAACAAATGGATCGTACAGCTGCAATCCAGGTCTTCCTTTTTGTACTCCTAATCACATATTACAACCGTATAAAGAACCCCCCACCGAAACAGCCAAGTCTCAATGCAATCGCATCCGACCAAGTCGACAATCATGAGATCGATCGCCACAGGCACGATGGCACACAGCCGGACCTCGAGAGTGCGTATCCAGGCCAGAAGCCAACGATCGCTTGGATGTAGAACCTACGACGGCGCGCACTTGCGCATGTACGCTAAGACAATGTCTCTCGAATTCTTCTGCTTGAGCAGCTGCACGTCGACGTACGGCCCCTTCCGTAGCTTGTAGGCACCGTAGGCCGGCGTCGAGCAGATCTCGTTCCAGACCACCAGGAATTTGTCCTTGAGAAGGGTCCTGTCGATCTGGATCATGCTGTAGTGCTTCAGCTCGACGACGACGTGCGCATGCATGCGCTTCTGGTTCTCACCGACCTCGACCACACCTTTGATGTCCGTCGATTCGATCACATCTGCGAAGTGCAGCGCGTCGTTTTTGTAATGTCCGCTAAAATCGGGGCGGTTTGGCATCTGCCTCGTCGTCAGGGGCACCTTGAGAATCGAGAGGAACTCGGTGTTGAGCCGCTTGAGTGTGCGATCGAAGACCGCCTTAGCGATAGAATCTTGCCCATCGGCGCCCCACTTTCTGTTAGGGTTGATCGTGATCAGGAAGTTGCTCTCGACTAAGCGCCGTGGCAGCCCCTCCGTAATACGACCAATCTCGCGCCTGGTTGTGCCCTGGACATCTTGCTGTTCAAGACCGTCCTGGTAGGTGTGGTTCTTGTCGCCGCGCGGGTCTGTGTAGTAGCGGCCCCTCGGACCAAGATACACACTCGGCGCACGGAGGATCTTACCACCCGGGTACATGTACTCTTGCATATACTTGACGCCGCCCGGGACCCCGCGCGCGCATCTGACGCGTGCGATCGCAACCGGC
>CALGTP010000205.1 GCA_937902105.1 uncultured Actinomycetes bacterium | reverse complement strand
CAGACGGTACGTGATGCCGCCTTCCTCGATCTCCTCTGCAGTTGCTGTCAGCCTCTTTGCCGGCGCCGTCTTCTGCCTCTTCGCAGCGTGTGGCGTCGGTGCTGGCTGCTGTGGCGGCTGCGCTGCGTGCGAATACCTGCACTGCGCCCCGCGCGCGCACTTGCCCGCGAGGAAGTTGCGACAAAGCTCATTTTCCTTCGGCTTCGGCTCCTGCCCAGGCCTTGTATTGCTGCCCGGCCTCTCGGTGCTGCGCCTGCGATCCTTCGGCGGCTTCGAAGGATTCGACGTAGTCGCGCCGCTCGTCGCCGCTGAGGAGCTGCCGTTTCCATTGCCAGACAACGCCTGGAAGAATCGCAACTGCTGTTGGTTGTCCTGGACTACCTTACAGCACTCCTTGATTTTATCAATGAGCTTTTGCGGACTGTCGATGAGGTGACGGTCCGTGGCGATCACGTCTCGGACAGCTGCCTTCAAGTCGCCCGTGAAGACCTCGTCGAGAAGGTGATCCATGGTGGCTGACCAAGCTGATTGCAGCCTAGCCTCGAAGCTGGAGTCGGAAAGCTTGAGATCCGTCCACTCGAACGCTATGTGCGCTGCAAGATCAAGCGGGTCTGCGCTCGTCGACGGCTTCCGTTTGGTGAAGACCTTCTCCGAAAACGTGCGCCACACAGCTTTCTCCTCGCGCGCCGGTTCGTTACCGAGCTTGTCGATGAGGTGCTTGAGCAGCCTGACGTCGTCGGCATACAGATCTAGGTAGAACTGCGTTCTGGCATGCTCTTGCGTCGGCAGGTCTCTGATAGCCTTCGGGTTCTCCTCGGAGTGCCGAATAGCTGCCCCAAAGTCCGTGTTCGCTCCGAAAGTGACCGCTGCCGCACAAACCGGCTCCGACAGCAAGTGATATCTGAGCGCTGACGCCGTTAACTTGCCGGTGCTTGTCTGATGCGGGTAAACGTGAATGCCTGCCTGCAGTTCCTTAAGATATTTCTTGCACCAGAGGACAAGCCGGTCTCGGAAGCTCAAGTTACTGCTACCATCTGTTGGATGGAATTCGAATGGCTTGGCATGATGCGACATGGATTCTGATGTCGTTCTCGCCGCTAGAAGCTTCTATGTGGCCCTGACGACCGATGATGATCGCAATGACTTGTAATCTAAGAATAGGTCCGATAATAATAGGGTCACTTGGTACTACTAGGACCACACCGCCTTTTCTTAGAAGAAAGAAACCCCCGGCCTCCTGGCGCAGATTGGCGCTTATCAGCCGGATTCCGTTGATTGTCCGGAATATTCAGGTCAGGATGCTCCTTGCTATAGCGATCCAAAGCTGGGAGCTCGTTGGCCTTGTGCCATGGGATCCAGACATCGTCTTCCGGTCCCGAGTCTTTGAAACGAGCGAGGAATCGCCATTCACCCCGCTTACTGGAGGGCATAGAGTGATCAACAATGCTCTCCACGATGGCCTCATCAGTGTCCCAAGCGATGATCTCAACTGGGTCATCAGATAAGCCCATGTTGTACAGGTAACAGCGTGCGACAGGGAACTCATACACCAGCAAGTCTGCCGGGTCTTGCACTGAGATCAAAGAGTCACGACCTTGGCTGATTACCTTGTAAGGTCCACGATAAGTTGTGGCCAGTTTGTTTGGTCGATTTTTGCTAGGACGCGGATCTGTCCCATCCCAGGAGATGACCACCCAGTCGCCAACCGAGAATTTCCTGGTCTTCCGATTCGTTTTGATCCGCTGTTCGATTACATTGTCTTGCCACTTGTTCGCTGTGGCAATGAGGTTGTATTGGGCATGAGTCAGGTGCTCGACGTATGCCTTAACCTCGAATCTACGAGTTCGATCGGGAATGGTATCGAGTCCGTCCGCCAGCTCCGTGGGTACTTGTGTCGGAACCAAATCGCGGTTTAGGTGCACTCGATTGCCAAAAACGATCTGAGCCGGTGCACAGCCGATGCCTGCAGTGCGAGTGGCATTGAGAATGCGCACAGCCAGAGGGAGATACTCAGACCAACGCTCTTTCAAGCCTGCACCGACAACTAAATAGCGGAGATGCTTGGTAAGTTCAGCGATCCAGCGCTCTACCGTGCCATTGGTTCGCGGCAGGTAGGCAATCGCTGCCTTGCGCTCCACATTCACTAGACGCAGAAAAGCTGCCATGAGTTCGTTCACAAACGGAGCCCGTGCATTGTCCGACCTGAGGCTGGATGGCAGCCCAAAGGTCGCACCGATCTCGAGAAGAAACTGAGCTGTCTCCTCTGCCTTGGTGCTCTTGACAGCCTTGGCCATGACGAAGCGGCTGAAAGTGTCAACAACGACAACGATGTACGTATTGCCGTGTTTATCTGCCGGGAATGGCCCTGCCAAATCGATAGACCACTCCTCGCCTGGCTCGTGCACTGCCAGTGTCTTCAAAGCTGGCTCAGCATCAGGCTTTCGCTCTCTGATTTTCTGACAAGCAGCACAGTTGGTTAGCACATACTCGCAGTGCTGTCTGAGATATCGTGGCTGGTCTCTTGGGTTTCTGTAGCCGGCCTGCTCCATGCGGAACATCAGCTCATCTATCCCAACGTGCCCGACAAGAGAGTTGTGGTGCAATATGATTTGGTCTACTAGTTCCTGGTTGATTGAAACCTGGGATTTCGACCGTGTAAGCGGGCATACAGTCTGAACCTGCACCTTGCGTGGGCCATGCAGCCTGCTCAGCGCATCCGGGATCTTGTTCTCGATTCCCGGCACGTGATGAATCGTGAAGTCGAAATCTGCAAGCTTGCATCGCCACCGCTGCACCTTAGGTGCCTGCAAAGACCACAAGTTCACTGCGTTACGGTGGTCTGTGTGCAGATGGAAATGGTGCCCGAGCAGATATGTCTCAAATTTGGTGACACAATGGAGAAGAGCATAGCACTCTGCTCCAGAGTGCTCCATTTGCGCTCAGTCTGATTGAAAGCCCGGCTGGCAAATGCAGCAATTTGCATTTTGCCATCAGTGTCTAGCTGATATAGCACTCCCCCAACGCCATCCTCCGAGGCGTCGACGGCAACATGAATGTCTTTGCCATAGTCAAGGAAATGCAAGAGACCGATGTCCCCGATCCGCTGCTTGAGCCAGTCAAAAGCACTTTGCTGTTCGTCTCCCCACTGAAATGAGTGAGAAACGGCATGCAGCGGCTGCATCTTAGCGGCATAGTCAGCACCACAATGGGTGCGGAGATAGTTTGCGAGCCCTAGCAGTGACTTCAGCTGGTGAGCATCTACTGGGCGCTGCATCTCTAGGATTGCCTGCTTCCTGGCCTTGGTGTGCTCGTAACCATGCTCGGTAACGCGGAGGCCGAGGAATTCTGCCTCGTCCCTGCCGAAAGCACATTTACCGCCATTCAGCCGAAGATGATACATGTCGAGCCGAATGAAAAGGCGCTCAAGCAGCTGCATATGCTCAGCGAAACTGCCGCTGTGCGCGCACAGATCGTCCACAAAGGTGAGAACGCCGCGCCCCTCGAGCTGGTCTTGGACCTCGCCGTTCGGTCCGGTCCCCTCAGATAGCACTTGATTACTCATCCGCCACTGAAATTCAGCTGGGATCGACTTTTCGCCAAAAGGAGCAGTCAGAGGTCGATATGCTCCTTGCAGGGTCACAACAGTCAGCAACTCCTGCGTGCTCTTGCTCAAGCGCAGCTGATGGAACCCCTTCCGAAGGTCCATCGTGCTCCAAACCTTGCTGCCCTTGCATTGTTCAAGAGTTTGCTGGACATCTTTAGTGGGATGTCTGCAAGGCTCAGTAATCTGATTGATCGAGCGATAGTCAGTGCAAACGCGGTGCTTCCCTTTTTGCAGGGCAACGACGATAGGAGAGCCGTACCGAGTGAATTCATTCGGCGC
>CALGTP010000204.1 GCA_937902105.1 uncultured Actinomycetes bacterium | reverse complement strand
TCATGGACACCTAGCGCTTTAGTAAACATATCACCACGATGAATAGCAGTATCAGCCTTAACAACTTTGATTCTCCCCTCACCAGGAGGAGGAGGATTTTCCGTTAATCCATGCAGCAGACCAAGAGACGTCTTCTGCGTTCTCTTTAGGTAGCGCATGGCGGGGCTGTAGCCTTTCTTAATGGCGATGATGCAAGCAGCATTGTCCTCCATAATTTCCATATCTAGGGGTTTACCAAATATGATTTGTAGCAATTGTTGTGCAGGCACAGCTTCAGACTTTAAGCCTCCAGCTGCTGAGCAGGTCTCTGCCTCACAAGTGTGCTGTGCAGCGCTTGTCTGCCTACGTGACCCCCACATGATCGGGAAGCTGTTACCTTTGGTATCAACGACCTCTAACCACATGCCTGAGGTGCTCTTGTTGGTAAATGGATTTCCGCAGAGATCCGCGTCTGGCCAATAACGTAAAATGAACTGTCGACTGCTGCTGGTATCTAACCTGCCTGTCAAAACTAAGTCAGAGTTCCCAAACATGTAGCAGTACATACGGTGCAAACGTCTATCGCATTCGGCACTCCAACGTGTGATTTCTGAACTCAACTGTTGAATGGCAGTGTATAGATCAGGTCTAGCTACACGCGCTCCATACAGCGGTTTCATCAACAACGAAGCTGACTCGCCTCCGAACTTGCCAGGAGTTTCCATCAGCTTAATGGTTTGATCACGTGGAAGGTCAGGCGCGTAAGGAGTCTCAGCGGGTTTCAACGTCAAGTTCGTTTTCTCAACATAAACATCGCAAGACTGGCGGATGAAATCCTTCATTTCCAAATCATAACCAGCGACCTCAGCAATGTCATCGCGAAAGAACTTGTGGTGACAACCAAGATACTTGGAAATTGGTTCAGGGTCTTCCATCCTGATGTCCTTCCGGATTTCAATAATCATCGGTCGCAAGGTGTCTCCGCCAAGCATGACAAGATCATCAACATACAAGATGAACACAAGTGGGTTGTTGGGATCGCTATCATTAACGAAAACCGATGGCCATTCAGGAATAGTAGAGAAACCACACTTCTTCAAAATACCGGAGATATGGGCGTACCAACACTCACCGGCACGAGGGTGCCCGTACAACGCCTTGAACAACTCAACAACTGGATCATCAATTTCATGCCAATGAGCCGGCCACCATGACTTAGGAAGTCTAACAAACGTTTTCTTATCACCACCAATCAAACTCTGGATATAAGCCCGTAGGCAGTCTGACTGCAAAAGCTCAAACTTATCAGGGTTTGCGGCATGGCCGGCAAGAAGACAACGTTCAGCTTGCATGGTGGCAGGTGTGCTAGTCAACTGGTCAAAGAACACTTTCATGCCCTCGGCACTTCTAATGTCATGGCCTCCAAGAACAATCCTACCCTTCCAAACCCAGTCAGAAGCGTTGGGGCTTTCAGCGTTCTTAATGCCGAGGATGCTAAAAAGAGTAGCAAAATCGGCGTCAGGGTGCTCTGCCTTAACTTCCTTTGACGGTCGGGGGTTCTTGTGATCCCAGGTGTTCTCCTCAATGAGGGCACCGAGCTCTTTATCAATCGCAGCTTGGGCTTCGCGGCCACGCGAAAGGGGGTCCTTGGGGTGAATAACTTTCGTGACCATGGCAGGCCACAACCCAAGAGTGACAGGGCCATTCTTATCCCTATGGGGCTCAGGGGCGATCCTTGGAAGCTTCTTGACGGCCTCAAGGATCTCTTTGTGGTTCGAGAGTCTCGCAGCAAGTGCCGCGACGACCTCCAGGTTTTGGTTGTCAGATTTTCCCTCCAAATCGGCTTGCTTTTGCATGTCATTCCAAAAATCATCGGTGTCAAGGTAGACTTTCTCGAGAGGCTCTTGCGGAACAGCAACATTGCCATCCCCCAATAAAGACTCGAGGGTCATCGAAAGAATCTCAGGTTTGTCATGTTTCATGCCAACTTCATGTTCATGCTTGTGTTCAAGTTCATGCTCATGTTCAACTGAAGTGCTGACTGTGTTGACGGCTGCACACGCATGCATGTTTACATTAGGGAACACCGTCTCAACAACAAGGTCGGTCATAGTCTTAGGGTAGAAGCTAGTTTTGACAAGTTTGTTTCCACCTAGGCTGTCAACATGGGCTCCCGGAGGGCAAGTGCATTTACATGCATCTAATGCTGCGTGAAGGCCTGTGTGTGAAGTAACTATATTCCAGGGCTTATAGATAGGGCCCTGAGAACTAGAAACACCTAAGCTACAACCATCAGGGTGAGCAGTAAGTAGCCCCCTAGAAGAGACCCACTCTTTCAACTCATCCAATTTCCAACCATCACAATTTCTAGGCCATTCAAACGCTATATGACCACCAGCTAGCAAAACAGAATCCGCTAGCTTAATGAACTTCCTGAGCATAAGAATGGAACGCAACTGCATCTGCTCTAGCTTAAGACTGAACTTGTGTCCGTACTTAGCAACATTGATGCGTTGAACTGATGTCCACGGTCTGCAAGGCAAAGAAGCCCAAACAAAAACATCATTGAACTGCTTGCATAATGAAATGGCAGTCTTTAAAGTTGCTTCTGCTGCAGCGTCATGTGAACGTGTGATGCGTGCGATAGGGATGCCTCTCTCTAAACAACTCTCACCTAAGTTAGAATCATTCGGACAAGCAAACTCAACAAACAGCGAAGTGTTGCAGATTTGGCTAGCCCTCTTAATCGCTACTGCATCTAATGATTGTTTAAAACTCATGGCTTCATCTACGATTGATTGAATGGCAACTGATGCATTAACAACTGGACCGTATGAAGCAAGGTACTTAGCCTTTTCAACTGGGTTTTTCATTAAAAGTTTCCAGATCTCTGGAGGACAGTCTGATGGTCTCTGGCTGCCAGTGCGAGCTCGCACGGTGCTGCCGTCTAACGTCTTCCCGCCGCCAAAAGTGATGCCTGCAGCATCGCCTGAACCTGAAGCTCCGCCCGATTGAAAATTCGGCTTCGGTTCCGCCTCCCCTGCTGAAGCATTGCCCGCTGACCCGACTGGAGTTTCAGCTGGCTGCTCGTCATCGACCTTTGGGTCGAGAAAGCAGAGGGTGGAGGACAGCATGGCTTCACACCTGCGCTGCTCCTTGATCTTGGTTCTAGCCTCAATCAACGGAAACCTGATCTCTTCTGGAAAAATGACCTCCTGCACGATACGTTGTTTGATCACGGAAGTACTGCCATCTAGCAGCGCAAGCATGTCGTCCTCGGAGATACAAATATATTCGCCCTTGAACTCGCTTCCAGGCTGCAACTTGTAGCCGAGGAAGTAACCATCCACAAGATTGGCCGCAAACTTTCCAACTGGAATGACTTCTCCACGATCGCCTGGCGGTCTGAATTTGATCGCCGCGCAGTAGGGGTACAAAGTACCAGTGAAATCACTTCCCGTCCAATTCTTCCAAGCAGTGGTCCCGTCATCGAGCACAGTGCAGTTCTTGTGCAAGCAGTAGCATCTCGCAGCAAACGGCCAAGTGCGAAGTGGAGCGCCGGAAACAGCGCAGACAGTCCGCGTGCCGTCAAGTACATCATGTACGAGGGCCTCTGGTAGGCCGTGAGATTGCTTGCGGTACGGAGTAGCCTGATTATGCAGCAGGCCTTCCCGCTTGGCAATGGCATGTAGTTCGTTAGCACTGTCAGTGAAGATACGCTTCGCCTGCAGCCCGCCAAGAAAGTCGCGAAAATTGAAGTTCGCATTGTCCTCGTCTTTGGATAGAGCAGCATACGCATCCTGGTAGGAACTGGCAATGTCCTTTATTGGAAGGAGCGTCTGTTCATTGTTGAAGCTGAAGTCCGGCTCCTTGGCAATGATGATGTGATCGAGAATCAAAAG
>CALGTP010000203.1 GCA_937902105.1 uncultured Actinomycetes bacterium | reverse complement strand
ATGAATATATTTATATATATACATGTATACATATCGCATATCGCATATCGCCTGCATATGCGAAGGGTCCCGGACGGCCCAAATAAAGAATTCAATAGGCAATATACCAGTTTAGTAAGGATTCTGCTAGTGATTCTTTTTAGACATCTGTAATGGACACTCGTAGTGACAGCTCAGCACTCTAAGTAGTGACACTTTAAACGTGAACGTACGCCTTCTCGTCGACAGACTGCTTCACCTCCAGATCAGGGGTGCTCGCACCGGCTCCCGGTGGGGCAGAAACTTCAGCCAAGGACAACTTGTGACCAATGAATGCCATGACTGGCATCGTGAAAACCCAGCTGGTAATGACGTAGCCGTAGCTGAAGCTTCCACTATTGATGATGTCTCCAAAGTTACCCTTGGCAATGATGGCACCAGTCCCTGACTCATCAATCAGTTTGCATGTAGCTGGACTTCCAAGGGCCCCTGCAAACACTCCCCAAGAGGCCAAGAGGAAGACCCAGCAGAGCGCGAAGCACACGAGGGACCCGACAAGGAACTTCTTCATGTCACGCTTGCCATGCAGGAAGAGGTATGAAAGAAGTGAAGTCTGACCAGCAACTGCAGTGATGATGCCGACAACGCCAAGGTTACCAGCGTTTGCCAATGACCCTGCCACTGCTTCGTCGAGGATCTCGTTGTTGGGCCTACACTTGTCCCCGGCCTTCCATGCAACGCCTGTGCCATACGTGACCTCAAACGTCGCTTTGACAACAGAGGACACATTGCTGCACTGCTCTGCATGGAGGCTACCACTGCATGGCAAGGAAGTGCACTTGTCGTGCCATTGCCCTGTCGTGCACTTGCCTCTGCAACTTTTCCAGGAGTCTTCGTATTTGTTGTTGGCGGCAGCTTGACTGGAGAAACCATCTTTTGCACATGCGGATGAAACGTTTACGAAGCAAGCACTGAGCGTTTGGGCCGGGCATTCGATCTTTGGCGCCATGTACTTGGCTTCGGCCTTGAAGCTTGATGAGCAGCTGCTCCAAGCACCGATGCCGATGTGGTTCCTGCCATCAAACTTCTTGTAGTGGACGATGCCCCACTGGTTGGTAGGAACAGCGACGATGAGGAGCAGGAGCACGAACCAACCAGATCCCCAGACCATCGGTCCCTGCCACCACTTGGACTTGTTGAGGTCTGCACTGGACACTGCACCGGACACCGCGCCTTGGGTCTGTTCACCAGCATCACCCTCTGTGACGGGCTCGACCCTGAGGCTTGATGGCAGCCATGCAAAATCCCGACGCAGTGCGCCAGGCAGCATTTGTGGACGGGTCAAGCGAAGGTTAATCACAAGGATCAAACTGAGCAGGATCAAGATGATGATCGTGCCCACCACTGCCATGGCGGCCACGCCCGCCAAGGACAGCAAGAACAGAGCACCGGGGAGCAGCCCGAAGACCACTGCGATGTAAGCAATAGGGAACCAGCGCACGTCGGCTGCCAAGTTACCAAGAAAACGAGCCATACCAAGTGGGATGCGGCGCATGAAAGGGAGCGGAAACCAAATCAAAGTCCCGATCAAATTGAAACACAAGTGAGAAAGAGCCACTTGCATTCCCGTTGCGATGTTACTCCCTGCCAGTGCAGATAGGATTCCAGTAACGCAGGTTCCAATGTTAGCACCAACAGTAAATGGGAGCATTTTCTCGAGCTTGATGAGTCCGATGCCGACCAAGGGTGTCAGTGTGGATGTAGTGATGCTGCTGGATTGCATCAGGATTGTGATGCCAACACCGAACGAGATAAGGATGTAGTCTGCGACACAAGGAACCGACTTGAACTCCAAGTTTAACAATCCCTTCATCCAAACTGCTGCACGACCGCGGAAGACTGACTGCAAGGTAATGACCAAGAGGATCAGGCATGTGCAGAGGAGAGCCAAGGAGACCACCAACAGCAGACAGCCAGCTGCAGTGTCATCCATATTGGTGTCCATGAAAACATGCGCAGCCTTACTTTGGCTGTTCACTATCATGGATTTCTTCAGCAGAATCGCCAGTTTGTCTGCACTTGCCTCCTTTGCCACGTCGGTCACGAGCGACTTTTCCACTTGCACGAGCCTGCTCGTGACAGGCCCAGTGATCACCTTCAAGAAGTCGATCTTTGAAGTTTTATCCTGATCATTTCCGATGCCAAAAGCGTCAACTAAGCCTTTGGAGAGGTGCATCAGGAGCCCTGTTGCCGACTCGATTGGCAGCAGGACGGCCACCGTCAACAAGTTGAAGCAATCATGCACCGTGGCCCCTGCAAAGGCACGTCGGTACTCGTCCTTGTTTCCAATCTGGCCAATACTGACAATGGTGTTGGTCACCGATGTTCCAATGTTTGCACCCATAATCATCGGGATTGCGTTCTGGACTTCCATAAGGCCTGCCGCAGTCATGGAAATGATGATGGACGTGCTGGTAGAAGAAGACTGCACCAGAACTGTTGCGAGAAGACCAAGAACCAAACCTGCGATTGGGTTGTCAAAGATTTCCTGGTTCCGGAAGACTGCGCCGGCAGATGGTCCTCCGATGATCTTGAACGCGCTGCCCATTAAGCTCAAAGAGATGATGAAGAGGTAGAGCACACCCACGACGCACACCACCTTGCCAACTTGGATAAAAACAAAGAGAGTGTTCTCCAAAGGCGTGCGCTCTGCCCACGACTTCTCGTCCGACTCCGGTGTCTCCACGTTCCAGGGGTCCACGACTGGCTTCTGGGCGTTGGAAACCTCAGCCATGTCGCCTCACAGCTCTCAGAACTCGGCCTCTAAGCTGTTTCTGCCGAAAACAAGCCTTTAACAAAATGTCTTGAAACAAAAATGGCTACGTATCTGGGGAATTATCTATGTATATAAGTGCTGCAATTCCTACTAGAAATATTCCGAAATGTGTATGTGTGGAGTGTGTGTGTGAACATGTATACGAAATTGAGAAATTAAGTTCTGCCATCCATGTCAAGGAAACTGTTCACTGAGACGCTCAACCGCGATCTCTGTGTATCCATCTTGACATGCTGTGTATATTACTTGGATGTGCTTAGGGCGCTGAACAAATACACAATCATAGCCAAAACCACCAAATACTATAAATAACAGCAAAAATCGACCACGAAACTGTCCCAACAAATAAACAATCACACTGAACGCAGCTAAGATTAGAGAACACCTCGTCAGTCCAAGGCAATTTCAATTCAATCAGGGGGCCTTATGTTGTGTCTAGATATGTCGTGTCTAGGCCTGGTGCTGTGTTTTGCAGTTTGTTGCAATAAATAACTGCAAAATGATGCAGACAACTGCAAAATACATCAAAAAACATAAAAAGTCAGCTCAAAATCCTAGACACGACATCCCAGACATCATATAATGCACCCTGATTCAAAACATGTACACATGCAAATGCACTAGTAGAGGCCAAGCATGCACGTGCGTACATAGACATCCGAGTCAAAAGATCAGGGCCACTCCCTAAATCACTATCCAAATCCATTTCAGGAAGAGTTAAGTGGTGACTGAGAGAAGTGGTGACTGGCAGATCCTTGGATGAACTATTGTTTTCCTATGGTTTTGGTAGGTTCCCCACTGATTTTCCCAGTCACCACTTGCTCAGTCACCACTTAACTCTCCCTGACCATTATCTAGGTAGTATATGTTATATGAAGAACCGCAAGGATATTCAAACTATCGGGTGTTAGTACGATTAATGTGACAACGTAGTTGCTACACAAATGGTCCTGAGTGTTCGCACCCCGATGATTACGAGTGCCACAGACCAGTGATCATGATGACATGGATAAGCAAATGCAACCTCAAGCTCACCAACACGTGTGCTGGAAGGGTGTCACATGAT
>CALGTP010000202.1 GCA_937902105.1 uncultured Actinomycetes bacterium | reverse complement strand
GGAAGATATACCGCAGGACGAAATTTTAGGGTCGACTCTAAAAACTATACCGATGTGCGTGTGCTGATTCTGCCGCTTGTCGTATTAGGCATGAAAAGCGCAAAACTGTAGCGACAATACACCTAAATACTCCATATGGAATCCGAGCAGGACTATGACCCCTCACTGTTGCAGCAGACGACCAATACGCTGTATGGGAATCATTATCGGTTCAGCATCGAGCGGTTGCCGGATCTGACGTTCTTTGTCCAGAGTGTGACATCACCGAGCGTCAGTGGCGGCATTGCCTTGCAGAACAATCCCTTCTCGACCATTCATCATCCCGGCACGGCGTTGAACTACGGGCAGTTCACGGTGACGTATCTGGTCGACGCGAGTTTTAAGACCTATTTCAGTCTCTACTACTGGATGAAGGGATATGGCTTTCCCCACAACTTCGAGGAAGTCACGAGGTTTCGTGCCAAACAACAACTCAACAATCTGATCGGCCCGCGCGCCTCTGTTGCGGATATTGAAAAGACGCGAGCGACGCTCTCGATTCTGACGCCAGATACATCGAGCATCGTGGCAGAAATTCTCATTGATGAAGTGTTCCCCGTCGAACTGAGCAGTCTCACCTTCGCCGTGACGGATAGTGAGTCGGTTGTTCTGACGACCACGGCGACATTCTCCTGTTCGTCGTTCGAGGTGTCCTTGACATAGTGGACTGGGCGTGTTATCATAATGGAACCTATGACGCTCGACCAGTATCTGTTGGAATGGCAGAATGATGCAAACCTTGACCTTGCGGCGCTTGACGAATCCGCACGACAGGTGCCACTGCTGCATGCCAAATGGTGGCGCTACTACTCCCACGAACGCCTGCGCTACAAGAAAATCGACAGCGACTATAAGGTGCTCTATCGCCAGAAGTGGGAATACTTTCTGGGCAAGATGGATGATGCCGAACGGCAGACACTCGGCTGGCCGCCACAGCCGCTGAAGATTCTGTCGCCGAATGTGCACATCTACATCGAGGGCGACACCGCGATTCAAGACTTGCTCAAACGGAAAGCCTACTTGGAAGAGATTCTGAAGTTTGTGGAGGATGTGATCAAGTCGGTCAATACCCGCAACTTTGTCATCAAATCTGCCATTGACTTTTTACGATTCAAGAACGGAGTATAGAGACGCATGGAGAATCGCATCGAACTGGCCAAACATTTTGCGACATTGGGTTTCACGAAAGGGGCTGAGATCGGTGTCTGCTGGGGCCGATACAGCGAAATTCTCTGTCGCCACAATCCGAAGCTACACCTGTTGGCTGTCGACGACTGGCGTAAGTCACGTACATGGGAGAGTTATGAAAGCGCCAAGGTTCGACTGGCCAATCTCAATGTGACGATCGACAGACGAACTAGCATGGACGCGGTGGCCGACGTGGCCGACGAATCCTTGGACTTCGTGTTCATCGACGCGAATCACGAGTATACCGCGGTTCGTGATGACATTCGAGAATGGACCAAGAAAGTCCGCGTCGGTGGCATCGTCTCGGGGCACGATTATTATAAAATGCGATCCGGCAACGTGGGTGTGATTGCTGCCGTCGACGAGTATGTAGCGGAACACGGCTATACGCTGCTTCTCACAGACAAAGTCCATATATCCTCTGGACAGGTTGGGATGCCTCCCGGCGGAGCGTGGGATCAGCTTATCGTCGATGATCGGCCGCCGTGTTGGTATTTTACCAAGACATCAGGCTAATACGACACCGCTAAATAGACGGTACATGATTATTGTGCCGGTAGATGATGTCTGGATACGTGTCGATTGTGAGGACTATGTGGCGCGAGAACTCAGCGCCTTCTTCACCTTCGACATTCCCGGCGCGCAATACATGCCGGCGTATCGCAAGAAGAATTGGACCGGCAAGATTCATCTCTTTAAGTTGCGCGGCCACCTGCTCTATCGCGGTCTACTGTCACGACTCTTGACATTTGCCGCACAGCAGGGCTATCAGGTCACGAATACCGTGCCGGTAGCAGAACCCTTGTATCCAGACACACTGGATGCGTGGATTCAGGCGCAACCACTGCCCGTTGTTCCGAGAACGTATCAGGTTGCCGCGGTCCGCACCTTATTGGATACCCATCGGGGCATTATTCTGTCGCCAACGGGCAGTGGTAAGTCCCTTATCATTCATCTGTTAGTCCAGGCCATCAATACTCCGACCTTGATTGTGGTGCCGACCACGGGATTGGTGGCGCAACTCACGGCCGACTTTATCAGTTATGGTGTTGATCCGAATCGCATTCAAACCATTCAAGCCGGGCGAACGAAAGACCGTCACGCTCCGATTGTCATTAGCACCTGGCAGTCTATCTACGAACTTCCTGAACAGTATTTTGCCGAATATCCCTGCGTGATGGTCGACGAAGTCCATCTCGCCAAAAGTGCCTCGTTGGTGGGATTGATGTCCAAGTGTCTGGCCTCGCCGTATCGTTTCGGCTTTACCGGCACACTTGATGACACGCAAGCACACCAATTGATTTTGGAAGGGCTGTTTGGTGACGTGACGAAGGTCACCACGACGCATGCCCTGGTCCAACAACAGCAGTTGGCGCCGCTGCGTGTCAAGATGTGTGTCATCAAATATCCTGAGTCCGTACGTAAAGAATTGCGGCACGCCGCGTATCCCGATGAAG